>NZ_JBFUGJ010000063.1:0-23124 GCF_056402975.1 Mesorhizobium sp. P3_A9
GCAACATCCGTCGATCGACCAAGCGGTCGTTTTCGGCATTGAGCACACGATGCTTGGCGAGACCGTAGCTGCTGCAATCGTTCTCAAGCCGGGCCACGAGAACGCTTCGGCCCGGCAAATCCGCAGCTTCGTCGCGGAGCGGCTGGCGCGCTCGAAAGTGCCACAGCGGATCGTGGTTGTGGATGCGATCCCCGGCGCTGCCGGCGGGAAGCTCAATCGCGGCCACCTGGCCGCGATGCTCGCTGGGAAAGAAGACGATACTGGACGCGATCTGCAGGAGACCGCCAACGCGGCTGCCCGAACCGCCACCCAACGCCGGGTAGCGGCGGTTTTTTCCGAGGTGTTGGGAATCGAAGCTCTTGGCATTTATGACGATTTCTTCGACCTTGGCGGCCATTCACTGACAGCCATGCAGGTGCTCGGCCGGCTGCACCGGATATTCCAGATCAAATTGCCGATCGATTGCCTGTTCGTAAACACTACCGTCGCCAGGCTTTCGCAGCGCATCGGCGAAGCGATGGCCGATCTGGTGGCGGATGGCAAAGGGCGGCTGGAACAAGAGACGAGCCAGGCACCAGACGCCAAGCCACCAGCCATTTCCCGTCACCAGGACGACGCGCCTCGACCGCTCTCGTCATCACAGCAGCGGGTCTATTTCCTGGACCGGATGGGGGCCGGTGGCGCCTACAACATGTCAGTCCCGCTGCGGCTGAAGGGCGAGCTCGACGAACACGCCTTAACGTTGGCCCTCGATGAAATTCGCAGGCGCCATCAGATCTTGCGCACGACTTTTCACATGCGTGGCAGCTTGCCGGTGCAACTGGTTTCCGACTTTGAGGCAACCAGACTGGCTGTGACCGATCTGACCTCGCACCCGGCAGGAGAGAGCCTGGCCGATGCAATGCACATCGCCAGTCAAGAGGCAGCCGAACCATTCGATCTGGAGCAAGGCCCACTGTTCCGCGCCAGGTTGATCCGGCTGGCGACCGACGACCACATGCTGCTTTTGACGATCCACCACATCGTGTTCGACGGCTGGTCGACCAGTATCCTGCACACCGAGCTGAAGCAGCTCTATCAAGCCTTTCACGACAACAGACCTTCKCCATTGGACGACCTGCCGTTTCAATATGGCGACTATGCCGCCTGGCAACAGCAGCGTGTCGAAACTGCCGAGGCCGGTCAGCAGACAGCCTACTGGATCGATCAGCTGTCCGCTCTTCCTCCCCTCTTCACGCTGCCCGCCGATCGGCGGAGGCCTGCCAACCAATCCTTCCGGGGCGCCACGCTGGATGCCACGATTGACCGCCAGACCACGGATCGGCTGAAGGCGCTCAGTCGAAGCCGAAACGTGACCCTGTTCATGACTGTGCTGGCCGCCTTCAAGACATTGCTGTTCCGCTACAACGGGCAAGACGATTGCGTCGTCGGTACACCGCTTGCAAACCGCCCCAGCAAGGACCTTGAGAGACTGATCGGGTTCTTCGCCGATACGCTGGTTCTGCGGACATCGCTTGGCGGTGATCCGTCCTTTGCCGATTTGCTCAGCCGTGTCCGGAAGACAGCGCTTGACGCGTACGCGCATCAGAACGTCTCGCTCGAGCACATTGTGGAGCGGCTGAAGCTGCCGCGAGATCCCAGCTATACGCCGTTGTTCCAGGTCATGTTCGCATTCCAGAACATGCCGGAGCTGACGGAACAGCCGGCGGGACCATCCTTCGACGTTGCACAAGGGCTGACTGCCCGGCCCGTGCGCACCGACAAGGTAACCGCCAAGTTCGACCTCACCCTGTATCTGTCGGAAACTCCCGAAGGGATGTCGGCCACCTGGCAGTTCAATGCCGATCTGTACGAGTTGACGGCCATAGAGCAGCTGGCACGACACTTCCAGACCTTGCTTGAAGGCATTTCGGCCGACGCCGATCAAAAGCTGTCGGAGCTCGCGCTTTTGTCGGAGATCGACCGAGATCAGATCGTGACCGGATGGAACGCCACCGAAGCTCCCGAACTCCTGGGGCAAAACTACGTCGAGCTGTTCGAAGCGCAGGTCGAACGGACGCCCGACGCCGTGGCTGTTCTGACCCATGACGGGCAGTTGACGTTTCGTGAGCTCAATCAGCGTGCCAACAGGCTGGGGCGATATTTCCGCCGGCAGGGCGTCGTCCAAGACACGCTGGTGGGCATCTGCCTGCCACGATCGGCTGACATGCTTGCGGTGATGCTTGGTGCGTGGAAAGCCGGCGGCGCATTCCTGCCCCTCGACCCGCACCATCCGCCCGAACGCATTGGCTTCATGCTACGCGATGCCGGCGTGATACGGCTCGTGACCACGACATCGCTGTTGACGAGAGTGCGGGACGTGTCCGCGGCGACCGAGATCATTTGCATCGACACTTGCGAGGCATCCCTCGTCCAAGAAGACGAAAGCAATCCAGCGGTTGTTACCGAACCGGATGCTCTCGCCTATGTGCTCTATACGTCGGGCTCCAGCGGCGCGCCCAAGGGCGCGATGATCACCCACGCAAATGTCGGCCACTACGCGCAAACAATGGCTCTCGCGCTGGGGGTGCGTGCGGACGATATCTACCTGCACACCGCGTCGTTTTCATTCTCGTCTTCGATACGGCAGTTTGCCGTTCCGCTCTCGTGTGGCGCGGCGGTATCGATCGCCTCAATTGAAGAAATCCGTGATCCTCGATCGCTTTTCGAAACGGTGCGCCAACAGCGCGTCTCGATCCTGGATTTTGTTCCATCCTTCTCGGCGGGTTGCCTGCAGGCGTTGATGTCGCTCGATCACGCCAAACGCGCAGATCTGCTCGACAATCAGGTCCGGCTCATGCTTTCAGCAAGTGAGCCCTTACCCAGTGCCCTGATCGAAAAATGGCGGTGTCTGTGCCGGCCGCAGGTGACATTCATCAACATGTTCGGCCAGACGGAAACGACAGGGATCGTCACCGTTCATCCAATTGCAGCGAGCGATGATCCAGTGGCAATCGTGCCTATTGGTAAGCCGATCGCCAATACGCAAATCTATGTTCTGGATGCGTTACACCGACCCGTTCCGGCCGGCATCGGCGGCGAATTGTATGTCGGTGGTGCCGGCATAGGGCGCGGCTACATCAACGATCCCGAGCGCACGGCAAGCAACTTCATCCGAAATCCATTCCGCTTCGATCGAGGTGAGTGGCTTCAGCGAACCGGAGATCTGGCCCGTTATCGGCCCGATGGGACAATCGAGATCCTGGGCCGCGTCGACCATCAAATCAAGATTCGTGGCTTCCGCATCGAGCCGGGCGAGATCGAGGCCGCGCTTCTTCTGCATCCTGAGGTTCGCGAATGTGTCGTCGGCGTCACGGCCGATGCCTCCGAGGATGCTACCGACGAACACAAACGCCTGGTGGCTTTCGTTGCCGCCAACGAACCAGGTACAACCGAAACACCAGCGTTTTCTCGGCAGTTGCGCGAGTTTCTGAAGCAAAAATTACCGGACTACATGCTGCCGCAGCGCATCATGATGCTGCAGCATCTGCCCCGCTCGCCGAACGGAAAGATCGACCGCGGGGCTTTGCTGGCAAGACAGCCAAATGTGCCGAGACAGTCTAATGTCGTGACGCTTCCGTTCAATCGGGCAGAGGCCCCCGTTCAGGCCGCGGCCGAAACCGTGCTGACAAAGATCTGGAAAACCGTTCTGCAGTTGGACGATGTCGGCCCTCACGACAATTTCTTCGACCTCGGCGGCAACTCGATGTTGAGCATCAGCATCGTCGTCGAAGCCGGCAAGGCCGGTATGGACGTCGACCTGCGTCAACTCTACCAGCATCAGACGATCCGTGAACTGGCGTGTGCCCTGGCGGGGGTGAAGCAAGGCCAGATCGCCAGTGCAGCGACCTCCCCCGCCAAATCGACCACCTTGGTGACCATCGAAAGCCTTCGTGCCTATGGCCGCGAGGCGCTGACACGGGCGGGGCTGGATCTCAAGGGTGCCGAAATCGTCACCGATGTGCAACTTGAAGCCAGTCTGCGTGGTCAGCCAACGCATGACATGGTGAGTATCCCGCGTTACGCCTCAAGGGTTGCTTCGGGCAAGCTCAACCCTTGCCCGCAGATCAAGGTCGAGCATGAGAGCGACACCATCGCGCGGATCGACGGCGACAATGGACCGGGCCAGTGGGTCAGCACCGTGGCAATGGACCTCGCCATCCAGAAGGCACACAACCATGGTGTCGGCATCGTCAGTGTGCGCTGTTCCAACCATTTCGGCGCCGCCGGCCACTATGTCTGGCAGGCAGCCACCAAGGGTCTGGTCGGTCTCTGCACAACAAATGGACCGTTGATACTGGCGCCGACGGGTGGCGTAACGCCTACATTCGGCAACAATCCGCTCGGTGTCGGCATTCCGGCGGACCGGTATTTTCCCATCCTGCTCGACGTCGCCATGAGCGTTGCACCACGCGGCAAGATCGGGCTGTCGGTCGCCGAGGGCAATCCGTTGCCGGCGGGTTGGATCCTCGACAGTAACGGACGCCCCTCGACCGATCTTGGCGATCTCGCCGCCGGGCTGGGCGTGCCTATCGGCGGCCATAAAGGGTACGGCCTTGCGCTGGTGATGGAAGTGCTTGCCGGCGTGCTCAGCGGCGCCGGTTTCGGCAACGACCACCATCGGGACAGGCTGCACGATGGTTCGGCGGCGCCGGACTATGGCCATTTCTTCATGGCGCTCGACCCGCAACGGTTCATGGCGACAGCTGACTTCACGGCGCGCGTCGACAGGCTGATCGAGCAGACCAAGAACAGCGAACGCGCCGCCGATACCGACGAAATCCTGATCCCCGGCGAGATGGAATTGCGCAACCGTCAGCGCAGCCTGAAGGAAGGGGTGCGGCTCCGCTCGTCCACCTACAGGGCGCTCGTCAGCTATGGGCGCAAGGCAGGCCTGAAAACCGAACTGGATGTCGTGATGGAAAGCCGGCTTGCCGAAAGCCATGGCTAGAAAACAAGACGCAACCGCATTCGGTCGTGACGAACTTAATCACGGCATCCCGACGCGTTTCGCAAAGATCGCGCGCGCATGCGGCTCGCGGGTCGCGATCGGCGGCGGCAAGCAACAATGGACCTACAGCGAGCTTGACCGGCGCACCAACCAGGTGGCTCGAGCAATCTTGGCGAACACACCAACCGGGGACGGATGCGTGGCCTATCTGGTCGATCACTCGCCTGATATGATCATCTGTGCACTTGCGGCACTCAAGGCAGCCAAGGCTTTCCTTTGCATCCATCCTGGAACGCCGGCTGCCGCCCAGCGGGACATCATTCGCGATGCAGCACCGGATTTGATGCTGACCAACGCGTTGTGGGCACAAGCTGCACATGACCTTGTCGGTGACAAAAATCAGGTTCTTCGGCTAGACGCCATCGGCGCTGACTATTCCGCGGATGCCCTGCATGTCGCGGTCAAGCCCGGCGACCCGGCCGCGATCTTCTACACTTCGGGAAGCACCGGCCAGCCGAAGGGGGTGGTGAAAAGCCATCGGATGGTGCTGCATCGGGCCTCGCTCTGCGCGCAAGACGACCAGGTGACGCCGGCAGACCGGCAGTCCCTTCTGACATATTGCAGTTTCGCTTCGTCGGAAGCAGACCTTTTCGGGGCGCTTCTGAACGGCGCGGCGCTGGAACTCTACGATGTCGGATCGCGTGGTCTGGGTGACATGGGCGCGTGGATCGATGAGCGCAGCATCACCCTTCTGCACCCGCCCGTCATGCTGTTTCGCAAGTATCTGGACATGATCGAAGGCTCGGGCCTGCATCCATCCATCAGGCTGGTGGCGCTTGCCGGCCAAACGGTCATTGCTTCGGATCTCGAGCGGTGGCGCCGCCACTTCGCAGTGTCCTGCGCACTGCGCCATCGGTTTTCCTCCACCGAGGCCGGTCACATTGCCGTCGCATCGGTGGCTGGAGGTGAAACACTTCCCCCAGACACAGTGCCGCCGCCCCGCCCGGTGACCGACAAGTTCCTTATGGTCGTCGATGAGGATGGACGAGAGGTCGACGAGGGCAGCATGGGAGAACTCGTCGTGCGCAGCGCGTTTCTGGCGGATGGCTACTGGCGACAGCCATCCGAAACGGCAAAGCGTTTCCGCCCGGCGACCGACTTTCCCGGCCAGCACCTTTTCTACACCGGCGACATGGGACGTCTGTCTGACGACGGCAGTTTCGAATTCCTGGGGCGACGCGATGATCAAGTCAAAATTCGCGGCTATCGCGTCGAGATAAGCGAGATCGAAAAGGCCTTTATGGCTCTTGCGACAGTGAGGGAAGCCGTTGTCGTCACCGAGCTTCGCCAGGACGCGCACTACCTCGCGGCGTTCGTCGTCATGAAGGAGAATACATCCTTTCAGCCTGACGTTCTGAGGGCCGGGTTGCGGTCGATCTTGCCGTCATGGAAGATTCCGGCCCGAATCCATGAGATTCAGTCGCTGCCGCTGACCGCGACCGGCAAGCCGGACAAGTCTTGGCTGCAACAGCGCCTGCAAGAACTGAAGCCGCGCGACGGATCTATCGAAAACAACCAGCCCATGCGATCGCCTGATGCCAAAGCAGACGAGCGGGCTGCGGAACCCAGCAAGATGTGGCGTCGGCTTTTCAGTCGCAACAGATGACACTGGGAAAGCCCGAATGGCCATACCGCCGCCTGTATAGCGTCGCCTTGCGATCAGGCTTTCGTCCCGATTTCGAATCGAAATATGCTGTGCAGGTGTCCAGCCGAAGGGCGACGTTAGGGCAAACATTTTTGCAGAGGTCCGCCCGACGGCACCGTGCAACTGACGCACAATCTCCACGCAAGGGAGTCCCCGGATGCTGACTGCCGACCAAGCACTGGGCATGATCGGGACGCTCGATATTGCCGTTTTCCAGGTCGAAACTCAGAGTACGGTCAATGACCGGGCCAGTTTTCTCCGGGTGCAGAACTTGGCCCGATCCGTTCTCGGCCGCTACGTCTACCTTGAGGTCGGCTCGCATGTCGGCGGAAGCCTGTTGCCGCATCTGATCGATCCGGCCTGTGAGGCGGCGGTTTCGGTCGATCCACGGCCCGCGGCGCTGCCGGACGAACGCGCCGAGTTTATCCGCTATCCCCAGAACTCAACGGCCCGGATGATCGCGGTGCTGTCGGAACGGCTGCCTCGCTCCGCAATGGCAAAACTGACCACGATCGAGAGCGACGTCTCCGCATTGGCTCCTGGGGCGGTCGAACTCAAGGCTACGCTCGCGTTTATCGATGGAGTGCATACAAATCGAGCCTGCTTTTCGGACTTTATCGGCGTCCTGGCGCTTACACAGCCGGACTGCATCGTTTGCTTCCACGACGCCAATCTGATCGCGGACGCGATCTTCAATGCGGAGCGCTTCCTCGATCATCTCGGCGTCGCGCATGGGACCGTCTTCCTTCCAGACACCGTGGCCGTGATGGGCCTTGGCAGGCTCGCTCCCGCAGTCCAGGATGAACTCCAACCTCATGGATTGGACCGAGCGACTTACCTCGAGCGGTCGCAACGAGAATTATGGTCCCATATAGCCAAGGTGCATTTTCCGGAAATCCGTGCCGAAATGAAGCGCCTGCGCTCCGACAATTCCCGTTTGGTCGAGGAGATTGAGCGCATGCGAAAGTCAGGCCAGCTGAACGCCAAAATGTCCAGCATGACCCAGCGTGCTTCCGCCCGCATACGCAAGCAGATTGATCGGATCAAACGTCGCTTCGCGCGATGACGCCGTAGGCTGGCACTTATTTGGCCAGGCGGCTCGCTGCCAGGAAACCGCACCGCCCTGTCTAACACTCCGCCTCACTGTTACCATCGGTCCGAATTATGAGTTGGGAATCGCAACTCACTGGGCGGCTGGGCATGCGGATCAAGATCGTTGGAACCGGGCGCGCGGTGCCTGCGCTATGCTTGACATCGCGCGACCTCGACGAGCGGCTGAGACTTGGCCAAGGCCAGATCGAGGCCGCCACCGGTGTCATCGAGCGCTATGTCTGCGAGACCGAATCGCAGGTCGATCTGGCCTGCACGGCAGCGCGCCTGGCGCTGGCTGATGCCGGGATAGAGCCCGATGCGGTCGACCTCATCATCGGCGGATGTGGCGTGCCGTACCAGCCACTGCCTTCGACGGCGCCGCTGGTGATGCAGCGCCTGGGGCTGGCCGATGGCTCGGCCGCMGCYTTCGACGTCAACAGCACCTGCCTYGGCTTCCTCACCGCWTTCGAAACCGCCGCCCGGATGATTGAGGCCGGGCAAAGCGAAACCGCGCTGGTGTTTTCGGCGGAGATTGCCTCACGCGCCCTGCCCTGGAAAGAACAGCCTGAAATCGCCGCCCTGTTCGGCGACGGTGCGGCCGCCGCGGTGCTGCGCAAGGCGGCGCCCGGAGAGGGTAAGGTGCTGGCCAATCTCATGCGCACCTATCCATCGGCTTACGAGGCTTGTAGCATCGGGGCCGGCGGCACCCGCTTCGACTTCCACCACCAGCCGGAGGAGTTTTCCCGCCATGYGCTCTTTCACATGGACGGCAAGGAGCTGTTTCGGGTGACCGCGCGCCATTTCAATGGCTTCGTCGGCGAACTCCTGCAACGTGCCGGCTGGCGGCTTGAGGACGTCGACCTCGTCGTGCCGCACCAGGCGAGCCCGTTTGCGTTGGCGCACATGGCACGACAGACCGGGTTCGCGGCACAGAAGCTGGTCGACATCTCAGCGCGCTACGGCAACCAGATCGCGGCGTCCATTCCCTTCGCGCTCGATATTGCGCGCCGGCAAGGCCGCGTCATGCAGGGCACCAAGGTGCTCTTCCTCGGCACCTCGGCCGGCGTCTCCTTCGGCGGCATGGCGCTGGAGGCGTGATGGGACGCGTGCTCGTCACCGGCGCAAGCGGCTTTCTTGGCGGCCATGTCGTGGCGCGGCTGGCCGCCGCGGGCACGCCGGTGTTGGCGCAAGGCCGCGATATCAGGCGAAGCGCCGCACTCGAAGCCGCCGGCCATACGGTCATGCGTCGCGACCTGTCGCAGCCGTTTGATGCCAAATCCGGCGCCGGATTTGGCGAGATCGCTGCCATCGTCCATTGTGCAGCACTGTCTTCGCCCTTCGGCCGGCTCGCTGATTTCGAGGCCGCCAATGTCACGGCGACCCGCAATCTCGTCCATTTTGCACGGCAGCTGGGTGTGCAGCGTTTTGTCCAGATCTCCACCCCTTCGGTCTGTTTCGCTTTTCGCGACCAGCTCTGCGTCACCGAGAACGGCCCCTTGCCCGATCCGGTCAACCACTACGCCCGCACCAAGCGGCAAGGTGAAGACATCGTGCTGGCGGCGGCGGACATAGGGCCTGTCGTGCTCAGGCCACGCGGTATCTACGGAACAGGCGACCGAGCGCTGCTCCCACGCCTGCTGCAAGCAGCGCGGCGGCCGCTGCCGCTGTTTCGCGACGGCCAGGCGCGCATCGATCTCACCCATGTCGACGATGTCGTCGATGCGGTGTTCGCGGCGCTGGCGGCCGGCAGCGCCGCCGAAGGCCAGATATTCAACATCTCGGGCGGCGAAGTACTGGCCGTGCGCCACATTGCCGATAGTGCCTGCGCCCGCGCCGGGCTGAAAACGCGATGGCGAAAAACGCCGCTGGCACCAGCGATGCTGGCAGCGGGCGTGATGGAGGCTGTGGCGCTGCTTCTGCCCCGCCGGCCCGAACCGCCGGTCACCCGTTACGGCCTCGGCTTGTTCGCCTATGCCCAGAGCCTCAATATTTCCAAAGCCAGGCGGATCCTTGGCTGGACGCCGAAAGTGCCGTTCGAGGATGGGCTCGACCGCACGTTTGCCAGGGGGCGCGAAGCCTGGGGGACAGCTTGAAGATCGTCTTCGCCAACAGCGCCTGGGTCAGCGCCGCCGAACGACTGATCCTGCGCGGCGGCGGCTGGCAGAAAATCCGGCTGCGCGTGCGCTACGGGCTAATCCTCCATCCGCGGGCCGGCCCGGTGCTGATCGACACCGGCTATACGCCGCACGTGACCACCGGAGCCCGGCGTAGCGCCACGCTGCGCTTCTATGGCGCCGTGCTCGGGCCCGAACTCGTGGAGGCCGGGCAACCCATGTCTGTCCTGGCCCGCTTTGGCCTGGCACCACGCGATATCAGAACCGTCATCGTCACGCATTTTCACGCCGATCACATCTCGGGCCTGACACTGTTTCCCAATGCGCGTTACATCGCCAGCGATGCCGCCTGGTCGCGGCTGAAGGCGCGGACAGCCCGGCAAAACCTGCGGCATGGCGTCTTCACCGAGCTTTTTCCGGCGGATTTCGAGACAAGGCTCGACGGGCTGTCAGCGATGAGACAGATCCCGCCGCGCGGCGATATTCCCGGCGGAGCCGATCTGTTCGGCGACGGCAGCGTCATCGCCGTCGACCTGCCGGGCCATGCCGATGGCCAGTTCGGGCTCCTGTTTCCTGAAATGGATCGGCCGCTGCTCTATGCGGTCGACGTGCAGTGGCTGCTCAAGGCACTGGTCGAGAACCGGACGCCTGGCTTTCCTGCACGCCTGCTGGCCGAGGATTTCGCCGCCATCGATCGGACCAGCGCGGCGTTGCGCCGCTTTCTGGCAGCCGGCGGCGAAGTGATGTTCTGCCACGACCCAGGGCTGACACCATACGACCTGACACCGGAGGGTGGATGACCGGGCTCGGCGAAGCCATCCGCTCATTTGCCCTCACCTTGTGGGCATCACGCATGAGCCGCGAAAACTTCGAACGCTGGCAGGCGCGCGCCTTGCGGCGCTGGCTCGACCGCGACCTGCCGCTGGCGCCGTTCTATGGCGTGGCGCCACACCATCTCAGGGACCTTCCGGTGACCGACAAGGCATTGCTGATGGCSRATTTCGAGCGCTTCAACATTGCCGGTGTGTCGTCTGCGGACGCCTGGACGGCGGCGGCTGGTGACGGCCGTCTCGGCGCGCTGACGGTCGGCGCCAGCACAGGCACCTCGGGCAATCGTGGCCTTTTCGTCATCTGCGAAGCCGAGAAATACCGCTGGTTGGGGACAATCCTGGCGAAAGCCATTCCTGACCTGCTCTGGCGCCGGCAGCGCGTGGCGGTGATCCTGCCGCAAAACACCGGCCTTTATGACACCGCTCGCCAGTCGAGGCGCATCGACCTGCGCTTCTTCGACCTGACGCTCGGGCCGGAGCGTTGGCGGGCGGCCCTCGAGGCGTTCGCGCCGACGGTGGTCATCGGCCCACCCAAGATTCTGCGGCACTTTGCGATCGAACGCTTCCGGCTTTCGCCGCTGCGTGTGTTCAGCGCCGCCGAGACGCTCGATCCGGTCGATCGGCCTGTTATCGAAGTGTTCTTCGGGCGCCGGCTCGACCAGATTTATATGGCGACCGAGGGGTTGTTCGCTGTCACCTGCCGGCAAGGCAACCTGCATCTGGCCGAGGATTCCATCTTCTTCGAGTTCGAAACGGCTGGCGACGGCCTGGTGACGCCGCTGGTCACCGCCTTCCGCCGACAGACCCAGATCATGGCGCGCTACCGGATGAACGATCTGCTGCGCCTGTCGCCCACACCATGCCGATGCGGCTCGCCGTTGCGCGTGGTGGATGAAATCGTTGGCCGCATGGACGACGCCTTCCGTCTTGCTTCGGCGCAAGAGCCACTCCTGATCACGCCTGATATCCTGCGCAATGCCGTGCTGAAGGCGGACCGGCGCATCGACGACTTCCGGCTGATCCAGACCGCGCCCGAGACGGTCGAGTTGCACCTCAAGCCCGACCTGGCCGGGGATGCCGCACAGGCCGCACTAGAGGCGGTGCGAGGGCTGTTCGCTTCGCGCCAGGCAAGGGTCGCGGTCGAACCCGTGCGCTCGCCCTTGCCGCTGGAAACCGGCCGCAAGTTGCGCCGTGTCGAGTGCCGGCTTCCTGCCGGGGCCGTCAGGTGAGCCGGGTCGTGGCAGCAGCCGCCAGGCGGAGTTCGGAGCAAGCGGACCGGGTCGAGAACGACCTGCACAAGGTCGACGCTTTCGCACAATTGTTCAACGCCATGCCGGTGCGCGATCTCATCGCCAACCTGACCGTTCGCGTCGAGACTTGCGACATCGCCGGCCGAGCCTTTCCGCTGACGTTGAACGACGCCAGCGAGGCGCCGAACTGCTACATCTGCTGCCCGTCCAGCGCCTATATCGACTATGCGATCGACGAGACCCGCAATTTCGCTGCAAAGCCCTGGCTGCAAAAAACAATCCGGATGCTTATCGGCCTATGTGGCCCGCTGGTGAAGGCAAGTGGCCTCGATCATCAGGTTCAGGTCAACAACTGGCTCTATTCGACCAATCCGGTGCCGCTGCTCGACCGCGGCTCGATCGCGGCGATGCGCACGGATCTGACCAGCCGGTTTCCCGACCGCGCCATCGTCATCCGCTCGCTCAACGACATCGCCGATCCCTCGACCATCGCGTCACTCAAAGCGGAGGGATTTCACATGCTCGCTGCACGTCAGGTCTACATCTTCGCCGACCGCAGTTCAGCACCGCCGATGACACGCGACATGAAGCGCGACCGTTCCCGGCTGCGCGCGACATCGTTGCGTATCGCCGGCAATGACGATTTCACGCAGGCCGATTATGTCAGGAGTGAAGAGCTCTACGGCATGCTCTACATCCAAAAATACACGCCACTCAATCCGCACTACACGGCCCGCTATATCGGTGAAATGCACCGGCGCGGCATCTTGCGGCTTGCCGGCTTGCGAGACGAAGCTGGGCAACTGGTTGCCGTCACCGGCCTGTTCGAAAACGGCGGAACGCTGACGCAGCCGATCGTCGGCTACGACACCAGCCTGCCGATCAGCGACGGCCTCTACCGGATGGCGATGGCAATGGCGCAGGACCACGCCACGGCACGCGGCCTGTTCTTCAACATGAGCGCCGGGGCGGCCGATTTCAAACGCCGTCGCGGCGCCGTGCCGGCGATCGAGTACAACGCCTGCTATGTCGGGCATCTGCCACGCCGCCAACGCCTCGCGGTGTGGACAATGGCGCGGGTCCTGGCACTGGTCGGGATACCGCTGCTGCGGAGATTCGAACTTTGAATAAGGCCGCGCGAAAGGATTTTTGGCAGGCTGTGGCGCTTTCAGCCGATGTCGGCGCCAGACCGAGGCGCATCCTGTTCGAAGGCTCGCCGGTGGTGCTGTTCCGTTCCGACAAGGGCATCGCGGCACTTTTTGACCGCTGCGTTCACCGGCTGGTCGAACTGTCGACCGGCAAGGTCGTCAATGGCGAGATCGAGTGCCCCTACCATGGCTGGCGCTATGACGGCGAAGGCCTCTGCACCGCCATTCCTGGCCATGTCGGCGAGATGCCGCGCTACCGGGTGCGACGCTACGGCGCGATCGAGCGTGATGGCATCGTCTTCGTCTCGGCGGGCACGCCAGAGGCGGAGCCATATCTCCACTGCATGCAGGGCCAGGACGTGCTTGTACGGCGCGTGCGTTCCTCGACGCAATCGACGGTGCTCGACGCGGCCGAGAACATCCTCGACGCAACCCACACGCATTTCACCCATAAAGGCCTGCTGCGGGGGTTGAGCGCTAGGCGCCATCTTGTGCGTGTCGACGTGACCGGCGGCGAAGGCTGGGTCGAGGCTTGCTATACCGGCGAGGAGCGGCAGCAGGGCCTGATCAGCCGGCTGCTGGAAGGTGAACGCACAAAAACCATCGGCCGTTTCCGCCATCCAGGCATCGCCGAACTGGAATATTGGGGCAAGGACGGGCTGGCGCTGGCGACGACGTTCCATCTGCGCCAAGCGGATGAAAACATGGTCGAGGGGGTCGGCTGGCTCATCGGCCCGCGTCAGGGCCTGCTCGGCCACCTCAAGGCGCTCGCCTTCAAACCGCTGTTCAACATCGCCTTGGCACAGGACCGCAAGGTGCTGAAATCGGCTAGCGACAATGCACGCCACGCTCCCCTTGCCTCGCCGGCGATCGGCCCGCTGGATTTCCTGCGCCGCGACATGGCGGCCATCATAGCAGGCGAAATGCCACCGGCAGCGGCAACGCCACGCGTGTATCAGATCGAGCTTTGAAGCGGCCCGTTCCATTCGATGTCGCGCGTCGAGGCGGCTTGCAGACTGATGCGCTGGCGCAGCGCATTGCTCGCGATCTCGGCAAGCGCCCACCATTGCGCCCGTTTGGGCGCAGGATCGTTCGGCCAGTCGAGCAATTCGTCCGCATCACGCATCGCCTGACGGAAGCTCCCGATCCGGCCTGACCGAAGAGCTGACGGCAGGCCATAGACCCACATGGCCAGTCGCACCGTCTGCGGTCTGCCGACATCGGGCCTCACTTCAGCGCCTTCGCATAACGCAGCCGTGAAGGCTTCCGGATCGCGGAAGAAGTGCAGGCCGCTGACGGCGCGCGGATTGCACTCCAGCGGCAGCACCGTGCCGTCGCTTTCCCGCATCAGGTCGAAGGAAATCTGGCCGGTCCAGCCGGTGCCGGCAACGAACGTTTCGACGAAATGGCGAGCAGCGGCATCATCGACCTGTTCGAACCAGATGCCGGCGCCCTTGCCGGCGCGGTAGCGCGAACGATAGAGCGCCAATGCCTTGAGCTTGCCGTCATGCGCCAGCGCATAGGCGCTGATCTCTTCGCCGACGACGAAACGTTGCGCCACCCACGGCGCCGGTGCCGAAGGGCTGATGGCATCGAGGGCGGAAGGCGGCGGCCGCAGCAACACATGACTGGCAAAACGCGACCAGACCGGCTTGAACACCAGCTCGCGCGAACGGCCGCGAACGGCCTCGATATCGTCGTCGGATCGCAGCAGCGTCGTTTCCGGCACGGCAAGGCCAAAACTTTGCGCCAAGCCGATGAACGCGTGCTTGTCATGAACCCGGGTCAGCAACTCCATGTCCGGCGCGAGCAGACGAGCCGGCATGGCCCGGTCTCGCCACAGTGCGCCGAGGTAGAAGATTTCTTCGCAGGTCGGGATGACCAGTTGCACCGCCTCGGTGCGAACAAGGTCCGCCACCGCCTGGAAATAAGCCAGCGGCGCAAAACGCGGCGGCGGCAGACGATGATAGGAAGCGCAGGCGGCGCTCGCCGCGGCAATCGGACGTGCGGGGCTGTCGGCCAGGATCACCCTCAGGCCGGCGCCATCCAGCAGCCGCGCCAGATGCAACGCCACCGGCGCCCGTGCGCCTGTGATCAGCACCGTGCGCATCAGAGCAGGATCAGGGCCACAGGCATTGGCCGCCCCAAGATTCAGTCCAAACCGCGCTTGCCGCGCTTGAGCCTGGTGGCGCCGGAGCGCGCCTCCAGTGCTTTTTCCACCTGCCGCTTAAGCTCGTCCTTGATGTCGGCCGTGTCGGCCATCAAGGCATCGATCTTCAGGAAATCGAGCACGCGGTATTTCGACACTGCCGGGCGGACCAGGATATCGGGTTGGCACTGTTTGAGCTTGTTGGCGATGATCGACTGCATCATCAGCTGGGTGGCGCCGAACATCAGGTCGACGGAGGTCGGCTGCTTGCGGTCGACTTCTTCCGGCGCCCCGACCACGTCGACGCCGATGATGATGTCGGCGTCGTTCTCTATGAGATCAAACGGCACGGGGTTGTAGATGCCGCCGTCGATCAACAGACGGCCGTCGCGCGTCACCGGGCGGAAGACGGCGGGAATGGCCGCCGAGGCGGCTAGCGCGGAGTGCAGATCGCCTTCGTCGAAGACAGCGAGCTTGTGGCCGAAATAGTCGGTCGCGGTCACCTTCAGCGGAATTTTCAGCGCAGCGAAGGTTTCGGGAATGGCCTCGGGCAGAAAGGCCTTCAGGATGCGCTCGACATTGAACTGGCTGACCCGGATGCCGTTCTGCATGGCTTCGGCGATCGTTCCCGGCCGTGCGCGCCACATGCGGCTTGCCACCTCGGCGCGGCGGCCGAGGATCGAGCGGGCATAGTCGTGGATATCCCTGCCGGYCATGCCGGCGGCCATGCCGGCGCCCATGATGGCGCCGATCGACGAGCCGGCGATCGCCACCGGCTTGATGCCGAGCTCGTCCAGCGCCTCGATGACATGGATGTGCGCCAGGCCGCGCGCGCCGCCGCCGCCGAAGGCTATGCCGAAGGTCGGGCTCATCCCTTGCCGGCCCCGGCCAGCGGCGGTCCGACCACCATGATGGTCGGCTCGGCCGTCAGCAGCTTCTTCGCCGCCGCCTTGACCTGGTCGAGTGTCACCGCGTTGATGTAGCCGGCGCGGCGCTGCATGTAGTCGATGCCGAGATCGTCGATCTGCAATTCGACCAGCGTCGCGGCGATGGAGCTCGAAGAGTCCAGATTGCTGATGGCATAAGCGCCGATCAGGTATTTCTTGGTTGCTGCCAGCTCGGCCTCGGTCGGGCCGTCCTGCGCCAGTTGCTTGACGACATCGCGCACGATGCCGAGCGTCTCGGCCGCGCGGTCGGAACGCGTGCCGGTGGTGACGATCAGCGCGTCGGCATGGTCCTGGTTGACCAATGAGGAATTGACGCCATAGGCCAGCCCGCGCTTTTCGCGAACCTCCTGGAACAGGCGCGAGGTGAAGGTGCCACCGCCGAGGATCTCGTTCATCAGCACGGCGGGGAAGAAATCCGCCGATTTGCGCTTCACGCCCGGCCAGGCGAGCTGCAGCGAGGTCTGCGGCAGGTCGTAATTGACCTCGAGATGCTGCGCCAGCTTCGGCTCGACATCGGCGACCGGGGCGAGCGCCTGGCTCTGCGGCAGGTCGCCGAACACCATGTCCAGCTTCTTCTTCAGCGTCTCGGCGTCGATGGCGCCGACCACGGCGATATGCAGGCCGCTGCGTGCGAACACCGCCTTGTGCAGGGCCTTCAGATCGTCCTGCGTGATGGCGGCGACGCTCTGCCTGGTGCCCTGGTCGGAGCGCGAATAGGGGTGGTCGCCATAGATGGCGCGCGCCCATTTGCTCTGCGCCACCGTATCGGGATCGTTCTCGTTGGCGATGATGCCGGACAGGATCTGGGCGCGGATGCGGTCGATCGGCGCCTGGTCGAAGCGCGGCTCGTTGACCGCCAGCCGCAACAGCTCGAACGCCTCGTCGCGCTGTTCGGCCAGCATGCGCATGGAGCCGTAGATGCCGTCGCGGCTCTCTTCGAAGCCCATCTCGGCGCCGGCATCGTCGAGCCTGATCTGGAAGGCTTCCGAATCGAGAGTGCCAGCGCCCTCGTCGAAGAGGCCGGTCATCAGATTGGCCAGGCCTTCCTTGCCCACCGGATCCTGCGTCGAGCCGCCGCCGAAGACGAAACGGACGGCGACGATCGGGACCGAATAATCCTCCACCAGCCAGGCGGTGACGCCCTTCGACGAGGTGACGGACTGGATGTCCATGGCGCGGGCGGCAAGTGCGGGCAGGATCAGAAAGAGGATGGAGAGGAAGAGGGTTGCCAGTGCGGCGCGCGTTCTTCCTTCTCCCCTTGTGGAAGAATGGAAAGAGCCGCAGTGCGAGTTCGTCATCATCAATTCCCCGCCTGTTGCTGCGGCAAGAGGTAGCCTGACGTCGAGCGGGCCAGCACCAGATAGCGCGCGGCGGCGGCCTTGACCTCGTCGGCCGTGACCTTGCGGATCCGATCCGGCCATTGCTGGACATCCTGCACATTGCCGCCCGTGGCCAGCGTCGAGCCATAGATTTCGGCCATGGAGTCCTGTTTGTCGCGGGCAAAGACCATCGACCTGATATAGCGGTCCTTGGCCTTTTCGAGCTCATCGGATGTGACGCCGCCGCTGACGATGCGCGCCACCTCGGCATCGACCGCGGCCTCGACGTCCGCCAGCTTGGCGTCGCCGCGCGGCGCGCCATAGACGGTGAAGTTGGTGTCGTCGAGCATGGTGCCTTGAAAGAACGCGCCGGCGCTGGAAGCGATGCCTTGCTGGACGACCAGCGCCTGGTAGAGCCGGCTGCGGTTGCCGCCGCCGAGGATTTCGGCCAAGAGGTCGAGCGCTTCGGCCTCACCGGGCTTTGCGGTGTGGTAGGACGGCACCACCCATTGCGTCGAGAAACTCGGTACGCTGACGCGGGCGTCGGTGAGCGTGACGGTGCGCTTGGTGTTCTGCTCCGGCTCGACCGGGCGGATGCGCGGCGGCAGATCCGGGCCGCGCGCCACTTTGCCATAGGTCTTCTCAGCCAGCGCCTTCACCGTATCCGGTTCGACATCGCCGGCGACGATCAGCACGGCGTTGTTGGGCCGGTAGTACTTGTCATAGAAGGCGGTGGCGTCGATGCGGTTCAGCTGCTCCATCTCCTGCATCCAGCCGATGACCGGGATGCGGTAGGGCTGGTTCTGCCACAGCGTCGCATCGACTTCCTCGTCGAGCACCGCCTGCGGGTTGTTGTCGATGCGCGAGCGGCGCTCCTCGAGGATGACATCGCGCTCGGTCTTGATGACGTCATCGGTGAGGATGAGGTTGCGCATGCGGTCGGCYTCRAARCTCATCATCAACTCGAGSGCCGAGGGCGCCACCGTCTCRTGGAAGGCGGTGTAGTCRTARGAGGTGAARGCGTTGTTGGAGCCGCCAATGTCGGAGACGGCGCGGTCGAACTCGCCGGCCGCGTGATGGGTCGTCGCCTTGAACATCAGATGCTCGAAGAAATGGGCGATGCCGGATTTGCCGGGCGGCTCGTCGGCGCTGCCGATCTTGTACCACACCATATGGGTGACGATCGGCGCGCGATGGTCGGGAATGACGACCACCTCCATGCCGTTGTCGAGCAGGAAATCCGTGACCTTGAATTCGGCCGGCTTCGTGTTGGCCGGCACGGCGCTATCTGCCAGCACTGGGCCGGTGACCGTTAAGGCCAGCGACGTTGCGAGCAGTGTTGTCCGCAGCCATTCAGCCCTGGATGTCATCGATGGCTCCGGTTTTCTCTAAAGAACGATAGGCAAGGTGCTGGCGACAAGCAAAGTGAATTGTTGTTGCCGGCAAACGCGGCGGCAAAGAGGCCGGTGGATCAGGCCGCCTCGATGAAGCGGATGATGGTTTCGCCATAGTTGCGCTCATCCAGCACGGAAAAGCCAGGGCCAGGCTCGAAGGGAGCCACCGCCGTCTCCTCGACCACACAGAGCGCGCCGGGGCGGAGCCAGCCGCCGGCTTTCGCCGACTGCAAGGCACGCTCGCCAAGGCCCTTGCCATAGGGCGGGTCGGCGAAGACGAGGCCGAACGGCGCCAGCGTGCCCGCCTCGCCAAGGCCGGTCGCGTCACGGCGAAAGATCTTGGTGCGGCCGGTCAGGCCGAAGGCCTCGACATTGTCGCGGATCAGGCCACGGCCTTCGGCCGATTCCTCGATGAAAACGCCATAGGAAGCGCCGCGCGACAGCGCTTCCAGACCAAGCGCGCCTGTGCCGGCGAACAGGTCGAGCACGCGCGCGCCGTCCAGTCGTTCGGCAAAGCGATGCGCCAGCACGTTGAAGACGGCCTCACGGGTGCGGTCGGTCGTCGGACGGATGGCGCTGCTGCGCGGCGTCGCCAGCGGACGCCCGCGAAACTCACCGCCGACGATTCTCATCTTGTCCGGGGGCCCTTAGGGCCGCGCGGCCGCTCACCACCGGCGCCGCCGGGACGTTCGCCACGCGGCTTGCCGAACGGCTTTGCGCCACCCGGTTTGCCATAAGACGGCTTGAACGAGGCCTTGCGCGCCTTGGCGTCGGCCGCCTTGGCGGCGTCGGCTTCCGCCCTGCCCTTGCCGATCGGCCGGGCTCCCGGCGCCATCCAGACATTGGCCTTGCGCTGGCCGGGCGGCTCGATCGGCCGCTGCTCGCGTTCGGATTTCTTGCCGCCGGAACCGCCGCGAGGCTTGTCGCCGAAGCCACCGCGCGGTTTGTCGCCAAAACTGCCGCGTGGCTTGTCGCCAAAACCGCCACGTTCGGGCCGCGGGCCGCGTTCGCCAAAGCTCTTTTCCGGCCGCGCACTTCTTTCGGGACTTGTCGACAGTTTGCCGAGCGCCTCGTCGCGGCTGCCTTCCCTACGCTTGCGGTTCTTGATCAGGCCGCCCTCGCCGACCGGCCGGTGATCGCCCTCGCGGACGAATTTCGGCCGTTCGGGTTCCGGCTCGCGAACTTCAGTGCGCCGCACCGGCTTGTTGGAAAACGGCTTGGTGATCTCGGCGTCGAAATTGGCGCCGGATTCCTCTACCAGACGCTCACCAAGCTGGTCGCGCAGCACCCTGCCGTTGATCTCCTGAACATGCCCCTCGGCAAGGTCGTCGAGCTGGAATGGCCCGTAAGAGATGCGGATCAGCCGCGTCACATCGAGACCAAGCGAGCCAAGGATGTTCCTGACCTCGCGGTTCTTGCCTTCACGCAGGCCAAGCGTCAGCCAGGCGTTGGTGCCTTGCTCGCGGTCAAGCGTCGCTTCGATGGCGCCATAAAAGACGCCGTCGACGGCAATGCCTTCACGTAAGCCGACGAGCGCGCTTTCCTCGACCTTGCCGTGGACGCGCACGCGGTAACGGCGCAGCCAGCCGGTGGCCGGCAATTCGAGCACGCGCGACAGGCCACCATCATTGGTCAGCAGCAGCAGGCCCTCGGTGTTGATGTCGAGSCGRCCGATGGTCATCAGCCGCGGCAGTTCGGCGGGCAACACGTCGAAGACTGTCTTGCGGCCTTCGGGATCACGGTTGGTGGTGACGACGCCGGCCGGCTTGTGGAACAGGAACAGGCGCGTGCGCTCGATCGGCGGGATTTCCATGCCATCGAGATGGATGATATCGCTCGGCATGACGTTGAAGGCCGGTGAAGTCAAAGCGCGGCCATTGACCTTGACGCGGCCGGCGGCGATCAGTTCCTCAGCGTCGCGGCGCGAGGCAAGCCCGGCGCGCGCCAGCCGCTTGGCGATGCGTTCGCCAGCCTCTTCCGCCGCCTCGGCTGGACGCGGGCGCGGCTTGAAGCCGGCTGATGCGCCTTGGGGCCGATCGCTGAAGTCACGCTTGGGTCTGTCGCTGCCGAAGTCGCGCTTGGGCCGGTCAGCGAAGTCACGCTTCGGACGATCGCCAAAATCACGCTTGGGACGGTCGAAGCGCTTTTCACCGCCCTCCACTGAGGCGGCAACCGGACGGTCGCCACGCGGCGCATAGGGCTTGCGCGGTCCTTCGCGCTTCTCATACGGCTTGCGCTCGCCTTCGGCCGCCATCGGACGGTCGCCACGCGGCGCATAGGGCTTGCGCGGTCCTTCGCGTTTTTCATACGGCTTGCGCTCGCCYTCRGCSGCYAYCGGACGGTCGCCRCGCGGYGCATAGGGCTTGCGCGGTCCTTCACGCTTTTCATAGGGCTTGCGCTCGCCCTCAGCTGCTACCGGACGGTCGCCGCGTGGCGCATAGGGCTTACGCGGGCCTTTGCTGAATGGCTTGTCGCCGCCCTTGAAGTCGCGCTTCGGACGCTCGCCATCGGCGGCCATCGGCCGGTCGCCGCGTGGGGTATAAGGCTTCTTCGCACCGAAGGACGGCTTGCCGCCCCTCTCGCCTCGCGGAGCCGCAGGTTTCTTGCCCGGGCCTTTTTGGCGCGGAGATTTCTTGTCGTTGTCGTCCATGTGGCCTTTGTCCGTTTGCGCTGCTACAGCGTGGCGCATCCTTACGGGCGCGCAACGAACGCTGGTGCACTTTGATTTGGCGCATGATCTTTTCCGAAAATCGAGTCCGATTTTCGGGTTGATGCGCTCAATAACAGGATCGCCGGAGTTTGTCAGGGAAAAGTGGAACCCGGTTTTCCCGGAAAAACAGGATCATCAGAGTTTATCAGCGAAAAGTGGCGACTGGTTTTTCCGGAAAAACAGGATCATCAGAGTTTATCAGCGAAAAGTGGCGACTGGTTTTTCCGGAAAAACAGGATCATCAGAGTTTATCAGCGAAAAGTGGCGACTGGTTTTTCCGGGAAGACAAACGAAAACCAAAAGCCAGGAGTGGCGAGGTGATAATCGGAATGGAAACCGCGTGAAGCGGCCTGATTTCATGGCATTGGCGCTAAAGGAGGCCGAAGCGGCAGCCTTGCGTGGCGAAGTGCCGGTCGGCGCTGTCATCGCCACGGGCAACACAGTCGTTGCAAAAGCCGGCAACCGCACCCGCGAGCTTGCCGATCCAACGGCGCATGCAGAGATGCTGGTCATCCGCGAAGCCTGCGGAAAACTCTCGGCTGAACGGCTGACCGGCCACGATCTCTATGTAACGCTGGAACCTTGCGCCATGTGCGCCGGCGCCATTTCCTTCGCCAGGCTGCGCCGTCTCTACTTCGGCGCCGCCGACGAAAAGGGCGGTGCGGTGGTCAATGGCGTGCGCTTCTTCGCCTCGCCGACCTGCCACCATACGCCCGACATCTATCCGGGCATGGGCGAGACCGAAGCGGCCCTGCTGCTGAAGGATTTTTTCAAGGAACGGCGCGACTGAACCGCGCCATGGCCGTTCTTACAGCGACGGCAGCCAGTCGAACCAGCCGCTCTTCTTGCCTTCCGCCTCTTTCTTCAGGCGGCGTTCCTTCTTGTACTCGTCCTCGCCGAGAACGTTCTGCGGCGCTGTGTCGGACGCGACACGGTAGGCCAACGGCGGCTCGCTCAGATATTTGCGAGTGTTGGGGTCGCCCTGCTTAGCGTCCGCAAGACGGCGCTGAATTTCGGCAGCGCGGCCCTTGTCGGAGTCCGCGGGGGTCCAAGCCGGCGGGTGACTGGAACCTGATTCCGCCATCGCCTTCTTGACCGATGCCGGATCGCTCTGCACATCGTCGACGATTTCCGACTGATAGCTCGGATCATTCTGGTGGGCGGTGGCGTCGGCGCGCAGCCGCGCGCGACGCTGCTCGGGCGATTCGGGCCACTCGGCGCTTGCCGACTGGATGCTGTCCTGCGGTGCAGGCAGCGCTTCCTTCTGTCCAGGAGCGGGCTTCACCAAGGTGGGGCGCGGCTTGTAGTCGATCGGGTCCCTGCGCTTTGGCGCGAAGGAAACGGCGCCGGTGAGATCGCCGACCAACTGTTCGCTGGCGGTCTTGTCTGTTCCGTAGGTCGGAGAGCCCATGCAGCCGGACAAAGCGAGGCCCGATGCGACAAGCGGCGCCAGCAGCGCAAGGCGCGCATTATATC
>NZ_JBFUGJ010000064.1:0-23042 GCF_056402975.1 Mesorhizobium sp. P3_A9
ACCACCGACGCCGGCTTCGCCAGGCCGGGGATGGCGCGCTTGCCGATAGCGGTGCCGCCGGAACGCAGAGGCCGGCCGGAGATGGTGCTGGTGCGCAGCGGCGCCTTTTCGATCTCATACTCCAGCCCGACGGCAGCGCGCCATCTGTCGAGCACGCGCAAGGTGCCGAGACTGTCGGCCCAGTCCATGCCCGGCCAGGCGAATTCCTGCCGCCCGGCAAGGATCGCCTCGCCGGCGCCGTCGACCTCGAAGGAATAGACATGGCGCTTTTCGTCGACGCTGATCGTCTCGCTAGAACCATCCGATCTGATCACGTCGATCCGGCCGAGGCCGACATCGCGATTTCCCCCGGCGAACCAGAAGTCCGGCACTTCGACGCGGCCCTTGGTGCCGAGGATGCGCAGGACATTGTCCTGGTTGAGCGAGATGCTGCAGGAGACCTCGGCGACGATGCCGCCGGGAAAATGCAGCAGCGCCGAGGCCCATTCATCGACGCCGGACTGGCCAAGATGAGCGGTGCCCACGACCTTGTCGGGCTCGGCGAAGGGAAGTCCTGCTGCCGCCCCGGCAATCAGCCGCGCCATCGAGACGGTATAGCCGCCGACATCGAGGATGCCGCCGCCGGCGGAATCGTTGGCGTAGAGCCGGTGTTCCGGCATGAAGCCCGGCATGGCGAAACCGAAGCTCGACTTGATCATCCTGATCTCGCCAATGACGCCSGACTTGATCAGCTCCACCAGCTTCAGCGTCTGTGGATGCAGCCGGTACATGAAGGCCTCACCGAGAAAGGTGCCGGCCTTGCGCGCGGCATGCATCATGGCGTCGGCCTCGAAGGCGGTCAGCGCCAGCGGCTTTTCGCACAGCACATGCTTGCCCGCTTCCGCCGCCCTGATCGCCCATTGCGCATGGCCGGGATGCGGTATCGCGATATAGACTGCATCGATTTCGGGATCGGCAAGCAGCGCTTCATAGCCGTCGACAATGCGGGCGCCGGGAAATTTCTCGGCGAGGCCCGGCTTGGCGGGATTGCGCGCGCCGATGGCGACCAGTTTTCCGGTGCGCGAAGCGGCCACGCCGCCGGCGAAGGCCTGGGCGATGCTGCCCGGGCCGAGAATGCCCCAGCGAATGGGCATGGTTGCGGTCATTGTCATCTCCTTGAAGTCTGGATGGGGACGGCCCGGTCAGCGCAGCCGCAGCCCTTTTTCGTCGAACAGGTAGGATTTGCGGATGGAAACGGTGACCTCGGACGTGGTCGGAACCTTCGCCGCGTCGCGCTGGATCACCACGTCTTCGCCATGGGCCGTTCTGGCGTAGATAAAGCTCGTACCGCCGAGATGTTCGACCACGTCGATGGCGACGACAAGATCGGTGTCGCCTTCACCGGCATCGCCGAAATGTTCGGGCCGCACACCGACAATGACCTTGCTTCCGATTTTGGGGCTGCCCACTTCGGACGCAGCGCCTGTCAACGGCTGGATGATGCGGGTCTTCTCCTGGCCCGCCAGTTCGACCACGACCCCACGCGCATCGTGCCCGACGATTTGCGCCTTGATGAAGTTCATCTTCGGCGAGCCGACAAAACCGGCCACGAACTGGTTGTCGGGATCGTCGTAGAGATCGAGCGGCCGGCCGATCTGCTCGATGTG
The DNA here is from genome assembly GCF_056402975.1 of Mesorhizobium sp. P3_A9. NCBI lineage: Bacteria > Pseudomonadati > Pseudomonadota > Alphaproteobacteria > Hyphomicrobiales > Phyllobacteriaceae > Mesorhizobium > Mesorhizobium sp. P3_A9. The sequence continues at coordinate 1,647 of NZ_JBFUGJ010000064.1, forward strand.
GCCGGCGCGCAGCACGACGATCCGGTCGGCAAGCGTCATCGCCTCGGTCTGGTCGTGCGTGACATAGATCATCGTGGCGCCGAGTTCCTTGTGCAGGCGCGAAATCTCGACCCGCATCTGGACGCGCAGTTCGGCATCGAGATTGGAGAGCGGCTCATCGAACAGGAACACTTGCGGCTCGCGCACGATGGCGCGGCCGATGGCGACGCGTTGGCGCTGGCCGCCGGAGAGTTTCTTCGGGCGCCGGTCCATCAATTCGCTGATGCGCAGGATTTCGGCCGCGCGCTTCACCCGCCGGTCGGTGTCGGCCTTCGGATTGCCGGTCATGCGCAGGCCGAAAGAGAGGTTCTGCTCGACGCTCATATGCGGATAGAGCGCGTAGGACTGGAAGACCATGGCGATGCCGCGGTCGGCAGGCTCGACATCGTTGACCAGCTTGCCGCCGATGGCGATCTCGCCGCCGCTGATGTCCTCGAGCCCGGCGATCATCCTGAGCAAAGTGGACTTGCCGCAGCCGGACGGCCCAACGAAGACGACGAACTCGCCGTCCTTGATGTCGATGTTGGCGCCATGGACGACTTCGAAGACGCCGAAGCGCTTGACGACATTGTTGAGCGTGACCGTTGCCATGCTGCCCCTTACTTGACTGCGCCGGCGGCGATGCCGGCGATGAAATGGCGCTGCAGGAGCACGAAGACGACGAGCATCGGCACGGTCAGCATCACGGCCCCCGCCATGATGCCTCCCCACGACACTTTGGTGAGGCCGATCAACGTACCGAGCGCCACAGGTGCGGTCATCGAGCCCGGCTGGCTGTTGATCAAAAGCGGCCAGAGATAATTGTTCCAGGAGGCGAGGAACAGGATGATGGCGAGCGCCGCCAGCATCGGCCGCGCCAGCGGCAGCGCGACGAACAGGAAGATGCGCCACTCCTTCACSCCTTCGACKCGSGCGGCGTCGAACAGATCGKCTGGCATCATCGAAAAACTCTGKCGCATGAACAAGACGCCCAGCGAATTGAACAGTGGCGGCACGATCAGCGCCACCCAGGTGTTGGCGAGCTKRAAGTCGCGCGCCACCATGATGAATTGCGGGATCAGCACCACGGCATAGGGCAGCGTGATGGTGCCGAAGATGATGCCGACGACAACGCCCTTGCCGAAGAACTGGTAACGCGCCAGCGCCCAGCCGGCCATCGACGTCAGCAGCACCGACAGGACGGTGTATGTCACCGCCACGGAGACGGAGATGCCGATGGCGCCGACGAAGTTGGTGTCGCGCTGCAGATTGTTGAAATTGTCGACGAAATTGCCGTGTGGCAAAAGCTCGATGCCGGGGCTGAAGATACCGTTGTCGGGCATGGTCGAGAACACCACCATCATCCACAACGGGAACAGCCAGATCAGCGCCAGCGGCGTCAGGAAGAGATGCAGTGCGATGCTGCGCCTGAGGCGGGCGGAGGAGAGCGAGCTCATTGCTTTTCCCTCGTCAGCCACAGCTGCACCAGCGTGATCGCGATCGCCAGGCCCGCCATGGTGTAGGCGACGGCCGACGCATAGCCGAAATTGAGCGACCGGAACCCCTGGCGGTAGAGCAGCAGGCCAAGCGTCTCGGTACCGCCGCCCGGTCCGCCGCGCTCGGTGATCAGGAACGGCTCGGTGAACAATTGCATGGTGCCGATGATCGACAGCACCAGGCAGAACACGATGACCGGCTTCAACAGCGGCAAGGTGATGTAGAAGAACTGCTTGAGCTTGCTAACGCGGTCGAGCGTCGCCGCCTCGTAGACATCCTCGGGGATGGATTGCATGCCCGCCAGAAGGATGATTGCGTTGTAGCCGGCCCAGCGCCAGGTGACCGCGATCATGATCAGCGCCATGGCCGGCGTGACATTGGAGAACCAGTCGATCTTGGGCAGCCCGACGCTGTTCAAGAGCTTGTTGACGATGCCGAAATCGAGGCTGAACATCAGCCGGAACACCGCCGAATAGGCAACCTCGCCGACSACGACCGGWGCAAAGAAGGCGAAGCGGTARAGTCCCCTCGCCTTCAGCAGCGGTGAGTTCAGGAGCACCGCCATCACCATGGCCAGCGCGATCATCACCGGCACCTGGATGACGAGGATGAGCAGCGTGTTCTTCAGCGCGTTGAAGAAGGCCGGATCGCCGATCAGCCGGCCCCAGTTGAAGCCGGGCGCGAAGCGCCAGGGCACGGTGCGTGTCGCCTGGAACGAGATCATGAACGAGGATATGATCGGCCACACCCAGAAGATGGAGAAGATCAGGAGGTAGGGCGCCAGGAAACGATAGGCCGTGGCGTTGCGGTTGCGCATCTTCCTCCTCCTCCATCATATCAGGTGTTTCAGACAAGCTCGCAGGCGGAGGGTCCGGGCGGCGCGAGCCGTCCCGGACCCCGTCCCTGGGAGGTTATGATTTGACCGGCAATCCGGTCGCTGCGGCGATCTGTTTTGCGGCGTCGTCGAGTGCTGCCTTGGCGTCGGGATAGCCGCCGCCCAGATATTTGGTCTGCACCGCGCGAACGATGATTTCGGCATCGCTCTGGAACTGCGTGCCGCGGCTGGGGACGACTTTGGGCAAGGTGCCCAGAATATCCTTCCACACCGCCTGGCCACCCCAATAGGGCAGGCCTTGGCTGACGTAGGGATCGTCAAGCGCCGAGACCAGCGAGGGGACGAGGCCAAAATCCTTCAGCATGGTGATCTGGCCTTCATTGGTTCCGAGCGTGTATTTCAGGTACTCGTAGGCCGCTTCCTTGTTCTTCGAGGCCGAAGTGATGGCCAGCGACGAACCGCCGAGATTGGCCGCGCGTGGACCATCAGCGGTCAGGCTCGGCATCAGGTAGACGCCCCATTTGCCGTTTTCGCCGGCCGATTCGGTGCGGATCGTGCCTTCATACCAGCCGCCATAGATTTGGGTGGCGACGGTTCCGGCCGTGTTGTTGGTGATCTTGGTGCCCCAGTCGGCGGACGAGACGATGCCGGCGTCCTTCATCTCCTTGACCTTGGTCATGGCGTCGACGCATTTGGGTTCGTTGACCGTGATCGACTGGCCGTCCTCGGCGAAATAGGCGCAGCCCTGCTCGTTGGAAATCATGCGGAAGAATTCGCTGTCGCCGTTAAAATCGGCATTGGTCATCGAGACGCCCGGATTGGCGGCCTGGATCTTCTTGCCGGCGGCGATGAAATCGTCCCAGGTCTTGATCGATGCCGGGTCGACGCCGGCCTTTTCGTAGAAATCGCGGCGATAGAAGGCGGCGACCGGGCCGGAATCCCACGGCATGGCATAGGCCTTGTCGCCGACCTCGAGCTCGGTGCGTTTGAAATCGGGGAATTTCTTCTGGTCTTCCGCCGTGTAGCCCAGCGTGTGCAGGTCGACGAAGCAGTCGGGGAACTGGCTCCAGTAGTTCTCGGCCTCGCCGTTCTCGATGGTGACGATGTCGGGCAGGCCGACGCCGCCGGCGGCACAACCGGCGATCGACTTGTCATAGGTCGGCTGGTTGCCGAGATCCTGGACCGTGACCTTGATGTCGGGATGCAGCTTGTTGAAGCCGGCAACCGTCGCCTTCAGCGAAGAAGCGGCCACATTCCAGCTCCAGATGGTGATTTCGCCGGACTGCGCAAAGGCCGGGGCTGAGCCCAGGGCAAGCGCTAGCGCGGCGCATGTCAGTGTGATGCGCATTGAAATCCTCCCATTTCATTTGCTCTCTCTGCGAGCCGGGCTAGACTATGCAGCGCGGAAGGCTTGTCGCCGACAAAGGGAATACGGAATTGGCGGAAAGTAAGATGCCGGAACGGCCGTTTTACCAGCCAGGCGCCAGCAGCGTGGAAGGCCTGCCGCTGCTCTTGCAGATGTTTCACACCGCGCCGCTGGTKATGCTGAAGCCGCATTGGCAYGCCCAGGTCGAGGTSAATTTCATYGTKCGCGGCAGCGTGCACTACCGCATGAACGAYCATGAGATTTCGCTTTCGGCCGGCGAGATGTGCYTSTTCTGGGGCGGCCTRCCGCAYCAGATGGACGATCTCWCMGACGAYGCCRTCTATGCCGGCGCGCATCTACCGCTGGTGCATTTCTTCCGGCTGCATCTGCCAGCTGACATCCGCCACCGGCTGATGACCGGCGCGACGCTGGTGACGAGCTCCACCGATCAATCCGACAACGACAATTTCGCCCGCTGGAACCGTTATGCCCGCTCGGGCGATCCGGCCAAGGCCGAGCACGCCGTCAACGAACTTCTGCTGCGGCTGGAGCGGGTGCGGTTCGAGCCTTACCGGCTGGTGCCCGAAACGGCAGCCGGGCAGGAAGCCGGCAGCCCGTTCGACCAGCAATCGTCGCGCAATGTCGGGCGCATGTGCGATTTCATCGCCGAGAATTTTCTCTACGACATCGACTGCGTGAACATAGCGGCCGCCGCCGACATCCATCCCAAATACGCCATGAGCCTGTTCAAGAAATCGACCGGCATGACGCTCAATGAGTATGTCAACCTGCTGCGGCTGAGCTACGCGCAGGCGCTGCTGATGCACCAGGACGCCAATGTGCTGCGCGTCGCCATGGACTCCGGTTTCGGCTCGCTCAGCGCCTTCAACAAATCCTTCCGCAAGCTTGCCGGCATGACGCCTTCCGATTTTCGCAGAGGCCTGCCCAGCGCTAGATAGGGCGATGGCCCGTTGCCGCTTACCTGTTGACGCGAGCGTATTGCGGCATCTCGATCGTCGGCTAAGAACGGATCCGGCAGTTGCAGTGCGCCATGGCGGCTCCGGGACAGAGGCCAAAGGGCCGAAAGGGGCCAGCCCGCGCGCCATTCCCGTGATGAAAGCGCCTGAGGAAGCCGGCCTTTCCACAGCCTCGCTTTTCCTGCCGTAAATCGCCACCTAGGCGCTGGACAGGCCGAATTCCCGTGCTATAACCCACGCGCTTTCAAGGGGTGCCCCACGGTGCCTTGATGAAATCCGGTTCACGCAATTTCGTTTGCCGGAACAGGCCCAGATAGCTCAGTTGGTAGAGCAGCGGACTGAAAATCCGCGTGTCGGTGGTTCGAATCCGCCTCTGGGCACCATCTCCCTCCTGAACACATTCAAACGCTTGCCTCATATGGGATCGGGCTCTTCCGCGCCATTCGTGATCGGTCGTCGTCGGAACCAACCCGATCATCAGCGGTTAACGAAGCGAAGGGACCGCAACCAATGGGAGCGGGACAATGGACCTGCTGGATATGGAACTGGCCAAGGCTCGTCAGAGTGTCGGTCGTGCCAAGTTAGATCTCGAGCGCGCCGAAGAGTTGCTCGAAGAGGAGTGCGGCGTTGGCATCAGCTTGGCGTTGTGCGGTCGGATACGGTCCGCTCAACGTCGGGTGAGCGAGGCCAAACGGCGGATGGTGAAGATCGACCCACCAGCCCGGAAGGCTTCTGCACGATGATCACGACCCACTCGGAGATCGCCAAGCACGGCGAGGTATATCGCGCCGCCAGGCTGGAGCATTTGGCCAGGCAGATGATGCGCCACATCGAGCGCACCGACGCCTCGGCACAGGAGGTCGAGCAAGCGCTGGCAAAGCTGGCTGAGGCAAATATGGCCGAGCGGCATTAGCGGCGTCCCGACTGTCAACATTCTCCCTAGCACCCGATTGCCAGTGTCTGCCGATCCTTCCGAACCATCGCCTGTAGTCTGACGAAACAACTTTGCTCTCACCGGACCACATCCGGATTCAGTTTGCTTGGCACCCCATCAACCCTAGGGCAAACTTCCTGCGGGGCTGCAGGAGGTGAAATGAAAGCACGCGCAGCGACGCTCGGGGATCTCGAGGATGTCTTTCATGGCCTGTCCAAGCGGATGTCGGACGAATACGCGGCGGCCGGCAAGGACAGCAAGATCGCCTACGACAATCTGATGATGAATTTGAAGGAAGGCCGCGCGCACGCGCTTGTCGAGGGCGAGAAGGCCGTGGCGATCGTCGCATGGCATGAGAACAGCGATGCCGCCGATACGCTGTTTGCCGCGCAGGAGGATTTCTTCCGGGGCTCGACCGTGCGTTTTTGCAAGCGGCATATCAGGCACATCCAGGCGCTTGCCGGCAATCTTCCCATCCATTCGCGCAGCTGGCTGCAGGGGCCTGATGTCGCCAGATGGTTCGGCGTCATCGGCTATGTCGAGCACGGCCAGGAGAATGGTGCCAATCTGTTTGAACTGCCGCCGGCGCACGCCAGCTAAGGCACCCTGGCTGGCGGCAGAGGTTCCTCCTTGCCGCAAACGCCTGATGTACCTCGCCATCGCCCGCGCAAGTTCGTCGATGCGGGTCACCTCTTCGGCTCCAGGCGCTTTAACCGATGGGGCTCCAGGCGCTTTAACTCGTTGGCCTTGCGAATTGCACACTCGGCCGGCTTGGACTGCCTCAGCAAGCGGCTTGCGCAGGGCGACGATTGGCGGGATGTTATTGGGGGCAACCGGGGCCAAACCGGCAGGCCGAGATCGATATGGCTGCTGGAAAATGTCGCGAGCTTGCATCGCCTTTCTTACCTTTGTTGGCTTGCTGACCCCGGTGGAGGCAAGCGAGCGCATGTCTCATCTGCTTGACCGCTCCAACCTGCCGATCGCCTATTTTCGCGAATCGGATCTTGTGACCGCATACACGACTGCAATGGCGCGCTTCCGTCTGCAGTTCGCAGGGCGTGCCGGCGAAACCAATCTTGCGGTCTCTCTCGAACCGTTGCTTTTGCGAGCGGAATTCCGTGCGCGAACATGGCGCTCGGCGGACGGCAGCTTGTTGCAAGGTTTCGCTGGCAAGGGCGGCTTCCGGTTGACTATCGGGAACTGCCTGGCGCGAATTTGCGCTGCCAGCGAATGCAGCGATGCCGGTTGGCCGGTTTACGCCTGCAGCGACGGACGCAAGCGCAAGATGTCCGTCGCGGATTTTGTGACGGCAAGCTTCGATGGCGTCCCTTATCGTCGATTGAGCGCCCCTCCTTCACAGGAATGATGGCGCGAGGCCTGTTGATCTACCGCCCGAAGATGGCTTTCATCAGCGGCAGCCTGAAGCGGCCACTCGAAGGGCGCGGTGCGGCTTCTCTCGCAATCCCGCGGCGCTTCTCCTGCGCGATCGACTCCAGTTCCCGGAACAATCCAGCGTCATAGAACCGAAAGGCCTCGACTTTTCGGAACGCCTTGACACCGGCATTGGCGGTCCATTCCTCGCCGCCTTGCTTGGTGACGGCGACGTGGGTTTCGTTCTTCACAATGCGCGCCAGGCGCTCTTCATCCGGTTTCTCTCCGGGTGCAAAGAACGGGATGACCCTCCGCATGGTCCCTTGCGCGTCGGACACAAAATCCTCGTACCCCACCAACAGACGCTCGAATTTAATCCGGCTATCCACCCACTTTGCCATAAAGGCAGCCCATCCATCACTTCGGATGAGTGCGAATTCCTTAAAGCTTTCCTTCGTGTCCTGCCCGCCGTCGAGGAGATACAGTTCAAAGTCCGACACGGTTCCAGGCATGAACGAGCGATGCTGGACCAGATAAGGAACATCCGGCAGGATCCGCCCCGATAGATCGAAATCATGGTTCTTCGAGAATTTGACCCCCGGTCGGATGCACGGGAAGGTGCGGCAACAATCGGGATTATCAGTGGGGTAAAACAGGCAGTAATTGAAATCGTTGCCGAAATAGCTTTGGGCAAGCCGATGCATCAGGTGATGTCCACTGCGTGGCCAGCTTATGCCGGCGACGTATCTGATTTTCACTTTGGATGATCCCCGAGTCTGCCCTCTTTTGATATCGATCTAGCTAGCTGGCGAACCCGGAGAAGTCTACCGACTTTGACGGGTACCTCCTGACATTAGGACCATTGTCCGGTGGAATTGGCCAAGCTTGGGCCAGCACCCCAACATTCGAAGAAGCTGATCCGGCGCGATCTCCAAACCGCCCGTCCGCCCTGTCGAGAAAGTCAGCCGGCCTGGCGGAGCATCCGAGGTTCATTGCCGTTGATTTCCAGACGCTTCCTGCGACTATCGGCATATGCGCTTGCGGCAGATGAAGGTCGAAACAATGCAATACGACTATTCCGATCACGTCTTCGTCGACCTCGTGCCTGAGCAGTTTGGTCCGCTGGACACCACCGTGGCGCGATATCGTGGGCTTGTCGCCACCGCCTTTCGCTATCGATCCGGCGTTGCCGGTCTTCGCATCAGCAATGCGAAGGGTGAAATCGTCATGCTGCCGTTCCAGGGGCAGCAGATTTGGGACGCAACGTTTCTCAACCGCTCGCTTACCATGCGTTCGATGTTCGACGAGCCGGTCGCGACCCGGGACTATCTCTCCAACTATGGCGCGTTTTTCCTTCACTGTGGCGCCACTGCGATGGGGAATCCGGGTCCCGACGACCACCATCCGTTGCATGGCGACCTGCCCAATGCACCCTATGGCGATGTCCAGCTGATCATCGGGGACAATGCCGAAGGGCCGTTCATGGCCTTGACCGGACGCTGCCGGCAGACCGTCGCCTTCAGCCACGACTATGTGATGCAACCGACCGTGCGGCTGCAGCGCGACGCCACGAGCGTTGCTCTCGACATCGCCATCACCAATCTGAAACGCACAGCCATGGAGCTGATGTATCTGGCGCACATCAATTTCAGACCGGCGGATGACGGCCGTCTGGTCGACAGCGTGGTCGATGATTGCGCGGACATCGTCGTGCGCCAGGTGCTGCCACCCTTTTTCAAGCCAAGCGAAAGCTACCTTGCCTATCGCGACGCCATTGTCGCCGATCCGTCGCGCCATCGCACACTGAGCAAGGGCGAGCCGATCGACCCCGAACTCGTGCTGACGATGAAAGCCAAGGCGGACGCCGAAGGCTGGGCGCACGCCTTGCAGGTGCATCCGGACCAGACGGCGGATTTCGTCAGCTTTCGTCCATCCGAGCTCAACTATGCCGTTCGCTGGATCACGCGCGGCGCCGACCAGGATGCACTCGGCCTCGTGCTGCCTGCGACCGCCGAGCCCGATGGCTATCTCGCGGCCAAGGAAAGGGGCCGCTTGGTTTGCGTCGCTCCGGGCGAAACATTCCACTGCGGCTTGCGCTTTGGCGCGATGATCGCTGAGGAGGCCGCAAGGCAGGAACAGTTGATTTCAGAGATTCGGGCCGGGGTCGCCTAGCGTTCATCACTCACCGCGAACGCCGCCTGCACCGCGCGGTTGACCGTCACCGGCAGGATCGACATGTGGTTTTCGCCTGCATGCAGCTCGAAGCTCGCGCGCACCCCGGGCAGCGCACCAAGGCGCTCCGCTATCGACCGCGCGAATTCATCGGTGCGTGTCAGCTTCTTCTGCTCGATGCGTTTTTCCTCGTCCTGCGCTCCGATCTGGAACGGCGCCAGCTTCTCGGTCTCGTATTCGCCTGCCGACAGGATCACATCCACCGTCAGGCCATCGGGGACAGAAGCCTCGAAAGTTTCGAGAAGACGGTCGATGGCGCGGTCTTCCCAATAGATGGCGGGGCTGGCGGCGATGAAGGTGCGGAACGACAGCGGGCGGGTGAACAGAGCGTAGAGTGCGAACAGGCCGCCGAAGGAATGGCCATAAAGCGCCTGACGCTTCTCATCGATCCTAGCCCGGCTGGCGACCCATGGCTTCAGCTCATCCTCGATGAAGGCCAGAAAATCCCCTGCACCGCCGGTCCTGACCTCAGGCGTGCCCTCGTAGAAGGGCGGATAGGTCTTGCCCGGCGGCGGGCCAAGGTCCCAGGAACGGCGCAGCGGGTTATAGGCGCCCGCGACGGGATAGCCGATGGCAACGATGACACCCCAGCCGACATTGGTGCCCAGGGGATAGAAGGCCTGCGCGCGTATGGCATCAACCGCCGTGCCGATGACGGCGTTGCCGTCGGTCATGTAGAGCACAGGCCAGCCGGCGTCGGGCGCCGGCCCTGACGGCACATGGATGAAGACCCGCCAAGGGGCGCCACCCGCGCTGGAACCAAGATCGTGGACGGTGGTGTCGGCGATCGAGGCTGGCGTCGACTCGGACATGATTATCTCCACAGGGACAAAAAAGTCAGCGGCGGCGCAAGAGCCACATCAGCACCAGGCCGCCGATCAGCGTGGCGACGAGGCCGGCCGGGATCTGGCGCGGAAAGATGGCGGTGCGGCCGAGCCAGTCGGCGCAGACCATGATCAGCGCGCCCACGAGCACCGCGCCGATGGCTTGCGGCAGCGCGCGCGATAGACCGAGGCGGCGGGCAAGGTGCGGCGCCATCAGGCCGATGAAGGTCAGCGGCCCGACCACAAGCGTCGAGGCGGCGGTGAGTGCGGCGACCATCAACAGCACCAGAAGCCGCGTTGTCCGTAGACTGACGCCGAGGCTTTGCACCGCAGCGGAGCCGAGCGGCAGCATGTCCAGCCAGCGCATCAAGAGTGGCGCTACCAAGAACAGGCAAATGGCGATCAACGAGGTGAAGAACGCCGAACCCGCGTCGACGCCATAGGTCGAGCCGGTGAGCCAGTTGAGCAGCAGCATGGCGCGTGGGTCGCCGGTGGCGGTCAGCACCAGGATCAGCGCGTCGAACAAAGCGGTCAGAGCGACGCCCGCCAGCAGCAGCCGCTCCGGCGCATAGGCGGCACGGCGGCCGATCGCCAGCGTCACCATCAAAGCGGCGAAGGCACCGATGGTGGCGGCCGCGGTCTGCGTCGGACGGCCGGCATCTGAAAGCGAAAACAGCGCCACCATCATGCCGAGCGCGGCGCCGGCGCTGATGCCGAGCACTTCGGGGCTGGCCATCGGATTGCCGGTCAGCCGCTGCATCATCAGGCCGGCCAGCGCCAGCATGGCGCCGGCGGCCAGCGCGGCGGACACTCGGGGCAGTCGCCAAGACAACAAGGGTTGCAGCTGGTCGCTGGAGGCGAATGTCCAACCATGTGGCCCCGGCGCATAAAGCAAGGCCAGCCCAAGCAGCAGAAGCAGGAGGCCGCCGTTCGCCGCCAGCACGAGGCCGGTATGACGGGCGCGCGGCAGGTGCTGCGACCCGAGTGCCGGCGTTTCCAGGCCGAGCGCCAGGCGCGGCAGCAGCCAGAGCAACAGCGGTGCGCCGAGAAGCGCTGTCATCGCGCCGGTCGGCAGCAGATCGCCCTGCGGTCCGGTCGCGACCTGCACGCCCTGATCGGCCGCCCACAGCAAGCCGCCGCCGATGAGCGGCGCCATCACCAGTTGCTGGCCGAGCCGGCGGGCGCCGCCGATGCGGGCGAGCGTCGCGGCGGCGAGGCCGACGAAGCCAATGACGCCGACAGCGGCAACGACAAAGGCAATCAGCGCGACCGCCGCCGCCAGTCCGGCAAAGCGATAGGCACCGAGCGGGACGCCCAGGCTGCGCGCGCCTTCATCGTCGAGGCCAAGCAAGGTCAGCGGCCGCACCATCAGGCCGATCAGCAGCGCGGCGGCACCCAGGCGGGGCAAGAGCCACAGCGTCGTCGACCAGTCCTGCTGGCCGAGCGAGCCGGCGCCCCAGATGAACAGGCTGGCCAGCCACTCATGCCGCAGCACCACCAGGGCAGCACCAATAGCGCCGGCGTAGAGGCTGACGACGAGCCCCGCGAGCACCACCGAGAGTGGCGACAGGCCCTTGTGCCAGGACAGCGCGAAGACGGCGGCGAGAGCCGTGAAGGCGCCGGCAAGCGCCACCCATTCGCGGCCGAAGGCAAGCAGCGACGGCGCAAGCAGCGTCGCCAGCGCCAGCGCCAGATGGGCGCCGGCCGAGACGCCGACGGTTTCGGGAGAGGCGAGCGGGTTGCGCAGGACCTGTTGCAGCACCGTCCCGGCCAATCCGAGGGCCGCGCCGCAGAGAAGGCTGACGGCGAGCCTGGGCAGGAAGGCGTAATGGACGAGCACCTGCCGCATGTCGTCTATATCGGGGCTGGCGAGCGCATCGAGCCAGAGCGCCGGCGGCAATTGCACGACGAGGTTGGAGAGGGTCGCTGCCGCTGCAGCGCCAAGAAGCACGACGCAAAGCAGAATCGCACCCAGGGGATATCTGTCTGAAATGCGAGGTGCCGACGCACGACTGGAGACGAGGCTGGTGTCGTCGGACAAGATTGCTTGCTGCTCAGCCACCGGCGTGCTCCGCCGTCAGCGCCGCGGCCAGCAGCCGGGCAAAGCGGCTCGCCGAAGGCAGCGCGCCGAACATCAGCGCTGGGGCAAGGCGCATGATCGAGTGGTTGCGCACGAAAGGCATGGCGTTCCAGACCGGGCTTTCGGTCAGCGTACCGGTTGCCCCTTCGGGCAAGGGTTCGAGATAGGCAAGACGCGCATCGCTTGACGTCGCCAGGCCGTCGATGCCGACGGTTGCAAATCCCCAGTAATTTGTCTCGCCAGTCCAGGCGTTGCGGATGCCGATGCGGTCGAAAACCGCCTGAAACAGGCTCTTTTCGCCATAGATGCGCACATTGCGCGGGTCGAGGAAGTTGACGACGTAGATCGGCCGCGCCGAAAGCGGTTCCAGCTGCTGCCTGACCTCGGAGAAATAGGCCTCCGTCGCTGCGATCAGTGCTTCGCCTTCGATTTCCTTGCCGACAAGTGCTGCCAGTTGGCGGGTCGCCGCGATCGCGCGCCGATAAGGCTGGCCATCCGGCGTGTAGATGCCGATCGTCGTCACCGGCGCCACGCGTTCGAGCAGCGGCTTGATGCCGTCGAGATAGGGAGTGGAGAGGATGATGTCGGGGCGAAGCTGCTGCAGGAATTCGAGATTTGGCTCCAGTATTGTGCCGATATCGGCAACCTGCGGCGGCAGTGGCGGCTCGACCACCCACTTCTCCCAGATTTCGCGGTCGGCGACGGCGATTGGCGTAACGCCGAGCGTGAGCAAGGTCTCCGCCAGCCCGTCGTCGAGGCAGACGATACGCAGCGGTTTAGCCGCGGCCGCCCGTGGCATGAGTGCGGCCAAGGGCAATCCAAACAGCGCGACCGCGCCGCGCCGGGTTATCCAGCCGCGTGCGCGATTGGCCGTCCTGCCGGGCCGGTTTTCCTGGTCTGTTTCCAATTTGGCGTGCCTGTCTGGAACTCTGGCCTCGAGCGGCCCATGCCGGTTGACTATGAAACATGACTTTCATAGTCAACATTAAAGACCACCAGGAGTGAACAATCCAGCGGTCGCATGTCGGATGCTGCGACTCCCCGCCGCAGTCGCGCAGCGCATGCCGGCGCCGAATTGATCGGCGGCATCATCTTTTCCCCGAACTCGGTCCATATGGAATGATATGGCGGCGTGCCATCCGAATGCGGACGCGTGTTGCATCCAAGCCAGGCGCCCGAAAAATCGGTGACAAGTGCCGCCGGAACGTGTTGAAGACGACCGTCAACACAGAGAGGGACGTGCGATCGGGTTGCACTCGGCAAGTGTTGATGGTTTGTTGCCCGTCAGCGGAGAACGAGTGATGCGAGAATCCATCGGTCAAGACGAATATGGGTCGGCGAATCCCTTCGATCCGGACGACCTGCCCAATCTGAACGCGATCGGGCCAGCCATGGGCGGCGGCAACGACTTCGAGAAGTATGCGGTAGCTGTGATCATCGTGTTCGGCGCGCTGATCATTGGCGGGCTGATGGCCGCGTCGATGACCTTCGGCCATCGCAACGGGTTCCTSTTCGCGCTTGGCGGCGCCACCTCGGCCTGGATCTCCGGMAAYGCGCTSCTGCTCGACCGGCCGCGCATCTAYGCGCTGTTCGTCGGCATCGCSGCCCTGATGCTGMTTGCATCGACCATCACGCTGGTGACCTGACGGCCCTTGCCGGGCCGCGACCCAGAACCTCTCCGAGAGTCCAGACCGATATCAATATCCGAGCGCTTCGCCCGATGCCGCTCGGCTGTCGATGGCGCCATTGTAGCGGGCGCCGCCGCCCTTCTCGATTTCCGCCAGGCTATTGCCGCCGACGAGGATGCCGGCCGCCTGGCCCCAGGTCTGGTCACCGAGATCAAGATGATAACCCATGCCGGCCAGCAGTTTTTCGGTGTCCGGCGACAGGCCGAACGGCTCGACATAGACCGTRTCRGGSAGCCATTGRTGGTGGATRCGCGGCGCGTCGATCGCTTCCTGGATATTCATGCCGTGGTCGATGACATTGACGATGGCTTCMAGCGTAATGGTGATGATGCGCGAGCCGCCCGGGCTGCCGATGACCATGAACGGCTTGCCATCCCTGGCGACGATGGTCGGGCTCATCGATGACAGCGGCGTCTTCTTCGGCTGGATGGCGTTGGCCTCGCCCTGGACCAGACCGTAGAGGTTGGGCACGCCGGGCTTCTGGGTGAAATCGTCCATCTCGTTGTTGAGCAGGATGCCAGTGCCGTCGGCGACCACGCCGGCGCCGAAGGAGCCATTCAGCGTGTAGGTGACCGCAACCGCGTTGCCGTCCTTGTCGATGATCGAATAATGCGTCGTCTCCTTCGACTCGCCAAAACCCTTCGGCATCAAATCCTGCGAGACGCCGGCCCGGAACGGGTCGATCTTGTCGCGAATATCCTTGGCGTAGGCCTTGTCCAGCAGCTTCGAGACCGGATTGTCGATGAAATCGGGATCGCCGAGCGCCGAATTGCGGTCGACATAGGCGTAGCGCATCGCTTCGACCATGACATGCACCGTCTCGGCCGACCCGGCGCCGAGATAGGATAAGGGATAGCCTTCGAGCACGTTGAGGATTTCGCAGATGATGACGCCGCCGGAACTCGGCGGCGGCGAAGACGTGATCTCGTAGCCGCGATAGGAGCAGGTCACGGGTTTCAGTTCGCGCACCGCATATTGTTCGAAATCCTGTTTGGCCAGGATGCCGCCCTTGGCGCCGCTCGCCTTGACGATGGCGTCGGCGATGGCGCCTTTGTAGAAGGCATCGGCGCCTTTTTCAGAGATGGCCGAGAGCGAGGCGGCAAGGTCAGGCTGGGTAAGCCGCTCGCCGATGCCATAGGGCTGGCCGTCGGGCTTGAGGAAGGTTGCGGCCGCGGCCGGGTCTTTCGCCAGCCGGTCCGCGCTGCCCGCAAAAGAAGCGGCATCGCCCTGATTGAGGATGAACCCATCCTTGGCATAGGCGATTGCCGGCGCCATCAGATCTTGCCGAGAGAGCGTGCCGTATTTCTCGCGCGCCATCTCGAAACCGGCCACCGAACCCGGCACGCCGACGGCGAGATAGCCGTCCAGGCTGGCGCCCTTCACCGGATTGCTGTCCTTGTCGAGATACATGGTCTTGGTGGCGGCCAGCGGCGCGCGCTCGCGAAAGTCTAGAAAAGTCGATTTGCCATCGGCGAAACGGATGGTCATGAAGCCGCCGCCRCCGATRTTGCCGGCATTGGGATAGACGACGGCCAGCGCATAGCCGACGGCGACCGCSGCATCGACGGCGTTGCCGCCCTTCTTCAGCACCTCGACACCGACTTCCGAAGCCAGATGCTGGGCCGTCACCACCATGCCGTGCTCGCCCTTGGCCGGCGCGGGTGACGCGGCAAAGGCACTCGTCAATGGCGCCAGGGCGAAGGTGATGGAAAGACTGGCGGCGATCAATATCCGACGGGTGAGGTGCATGGCGGGTTCTCTTGGCGGGGATGCCTAGAAGACCGTGTTGGATTGATCGAGTCCACTGACAATTGAAGGAGCTTGAGAAAGAGCCCCCCTCACCCGGATTGCCAWCCGAATTGCGAAGARCAATTCGGGGCAATCCGACCTCTCCCCGAGGGGAGAGGAGGTTGTCAGTGCCGGCGCAAGTCTCTTCTCCCCATCGGGGAGAAGGTGGCCGCGGAGCGGCCGGATGAGGGGGACTGGCTCGGCCTAGACAATCCCACCAGAACCGCCGGCGACAGCCGGGCGTTCGGCCGCGACCTTGGCGCGGTAGCCCGCAGCCCGGTAGGCGGCGACGGGATCGATGGCGCCGCCGGTGTTCAGCCGCGCCATGGCGAGAATCGGCTCAACATCGGTGCGGTAGGCGCTTTTTAGCGTCTGCGTTGCCATCAGTGCGTCATTGCCATCCTGGAAACCTTCGAGCGCCTTGCGGTCGACCAGCAGGGCCTGCGCATAGGCGCGCTGCACCTCGACCGCCGACAGCATCAGGCTTTCGATCGGATCGGTGACGTTGTGGCTCTGGTCGAGCATGTGGGCGGGATCGAAACCCTCGGCACCGGACAGCTCGGCATCGACCAGCTCGTTGAAGACGAGGAACAGTCGGTAGGGGTCGATCGACCCGGCGTCGAGATCGTCGTCGCCATATTTCGAATCGTTGAAATGGAAGCCGCCGAGTTTTTTGAACTGGATCAGCCGCGACACGATCATCTCGATGTTGACGTTGGGAGCGTGGTGACCAAGGTCGACCAGGCAGAACGCCTTGTCGCCCAACTCCTTGGCTATGAGGTAGTTGGTACCCCAGTCCTGCACGACGGTGGAATAGAAGGCCGGCTCGTACATCTTGTGCTCGGTGAACAGCTTCCAGTCCGCCGGCAGTCCGGCATAGACCTCTTTCATGGCGTCGAGATAGCGCTCGAAGGCTTTGGCGAAATTGACCTGGCCGGGAAAATTCGAACCGTCGCCGATCCACACTGTCAGCGCCTTCGAGCCAAGCGTCTTGCCGATCTCGATGCATTCGAGATTGTGCTCGACCGCTTGCCGGCGCGTGCCGGCGTCGGCATGCGACAGCGAGCCGAATTTGTAGGAGAGTTTCTGGTCCCTGGCATCCGAGAAGGTATTGGAATTCATGGCGTCGAAGCCGAGACCGAAGCGCGAGGCGGCCTGCTTCAGCCGGTTCGGGTCGGCCTTGTCCCACGGAATGTGAAGCGAAACAGTCGGCGTCGCCTGCGTTAATTGGCTGATGACGGCGCAATCCTCGATCTTGTCAAAGATGTCGCGCGGCTCGCCGGCGCCGGGAAAGCGGGCAAAGCGGGTGCCGCCGGTGCCGACGCCCCAGGACGGGATGGCCACGGCGAATTTCTCGACCTTGTCGCGGATAGCGTCGATGGCAATGCCGCGGCGGTCGAGGCGTTCGCCGAGCGAGGCGTAGTCACGATCGAGGTTGGGTTTGCGGGCGGCGTTGTGGCTGGCGACGAGGTCGGCCGAGATGATGGTTTCGGACAAACTGCTATTCCTCCCAAATGCGTTGCATCAGCGCTGCCCCTCATCCGGCCCTTCGGGCCACCTCTCCCCGTATAGTGACGGGGAGAAGGGAAGCGCTCGGCGTCAGCTCAGCGCGTAAAGCTCTGCGCGTTGCCGGCGTCGACGTTGATGATGTTTCCGGTCGATTTGGCCGACATGTCGGAGGCGAAGAAATAGATCGCTTCGGCAATGTCTTCCGGAAACACCGAGCGCTTCAGCATCGAGCGCGAGCGGTAGTGCTCTTCGAGGTCGTCGGTCGACATCTTGTAGGCGGCGGCGCGCTGTTCCTTCCACTCGCCGGTCCAGATCTTCGAGCCGCGTAGCACCGCGTCCGGATTGACGACGTTGACCCTGATCTGGGCTTCCGCACCCTCCAGCGCCAGGCAGCGGGCGAGATGGATTTCGGCAGCCTTGGCGGTGCAATAGGCTGCGGCATTGGGCGATGCGGCAAGTCCGTTCTTGGAAGCAACGAAGACGACGTTGCCGCCGATCTTCTGCACCCGAAACAGCCGGAACGCTTCCCGCGAGACCAGGAAATAGCCGGTCGAGAGGATGTCCATGTTCTTGTTCCACAGCGCCAGCGTGGTTTCCTCGATTGGCGCCGAAGAGGCGAGGCCCGCGTTGGAGACCAGAATATCGATGCCGCCGAACTCGACCGCCGTCTCGGCAAAACCGGCGACGACCTGATCCTCCGATGTGACGTTGATCAGCACCGGCCGGACGAAATCCTTGCCGTAGGCTTTTGCCAGCTCGTCATTGGCGCTGGCGAGCGCTGTTTCGTCGATGTCGGCCAGCACGACGCAGGCGCCTTCGCGCAGCAGGCGGTTGGCGGTCGCGCGGCCTATGCCGCCGGCACCACCGGTGACCAGGGCGATCTGGCCGGCAAGCGACTTCGGCTTCGGCATGCGCTGGAGCTTCAAATCCTCGAGCAGCCAGTATTCGATGTCGAAGGCTTCCTGCGCGGGCAAGCCGACATAGGACGAGACGGTCGAGGCGCCGCGCATGACGTTGATGGCGTTGACGTAGAACTCACCCGAGATGCGGGCGGTGGCCTTGTCGCCGGCAAAGGTGAACATGCCGACGCCGGGCATCAGGTAGACCACGGCGTTGGTATCTCGGATGGCCGGCGAATCCGGATGCTTGCAGCTGTCGTAGTAGGCCTGGTATCCGACACGATAGGTGGCAACATCGTCGGCGAGGCTGGCGATCACCGCATCGACATCGGGCTTGGCCGGATCGAACTCGATGACCAGCGGGCGGATCTTGGTGCGCAGGAAATGGTCGGGGCAGGAGGTGCCGAGCGCCGCCAGCGGGCGCAAATCCCTGGAATTGACGAATTCGAGGACGGCGGCGGAATCGTCGAAATGGCCGAGCTTGTGGCTCTTTTCGGAGATCAGGCCACGAATCCTGGGCATCAGTTTCGCCGCGATGGCGCGGCGTTCAGCGGCGTCGAGCGACTTGACCGCTTCGCCGCCGAATATAGCGAGGCCTTCGGAGCGACGCTCGAACCACTCGATCGCCTGGTTGATCACCGAGATCGTCGTCTCGTAGCATTCCTTGGGCGTATCGCCCCAGGTGAACAGGCCGTGGCTTTCCAGGATGACGCCCTTGGCGTCGGGATGTTCGAGGCAGAATTTCTCCAGCCACAGGCCGAGTTCGAAGCCCGGCCGCTTCCACGCCAGCCAGCCTATGGCATCGCCGAAGATCTCCTTGGTCAGCGCCCTGGAATCCTTCGCCGCGGCAATCGCGATGATGGCGTCGGGGTGCATGTGATCGACGAAAGGCTTCGGCACATAGGCGTGCAGCGGCGTATCGATCGAGGCCGCGCGCGGATTGAGGTTAAAAGTGCAGTGCGGCAGGAAGCCGACCATCTCGTCCTCATGCTCAACGCCGCGATAAAGGCCTTTCAGCGCGCGCAATTTGTCCATGTAAAGCGTGGCGAAACCATCAAGCTTGATCGAGGCGCTGTCGCCGCCGGAGCCCTTGACCCACAGCACCTCGACGGTCTCGCCGCTGAGCGGATCCTTCTGCCAKATCTTGGAAGAAGTGTTGCCGCCGCCATAATTGGTGACGCGCTTGTCGGAGCCGAGCGTGTTCGAGCGATAGACCAGAAGCTCGGGGTCGCTCATCCCCTTGGCTTTCGCATCATCCCACAGATTGGCAAGGCGCGAGCCGGAGCGCTTGTCGAGCATATGTATCCTCCCTGGGACGCAAAAAGCGGCAGTCCATTTTCTCGGGAATGTCTACGCAAGCAGAGCTGATGTCAATCACAAACGATCAAGATCGATCATATTGCACTGCACAATGAAATTATTTGATCGGAAATGATTGACACTGCTCGTTTTGAGTGCCTAGATGGCCAGGCAGGGAGGAACCATGCACGARAAAGAGCGCCACAGGATCATTCTGTCCGCCGTCCAGGAAAAACCTGTGGTGACGGTGCAGGAGATGGTCGACCTGACGGASTCSTCCGAGGCGACGATCCGGCGCGATATCGCGGCYYTKCAYGTGCAAAAGCGSCTGCGCCGSGTGCGYGGCGGCGCCGAGGCRATCTCGCCGCCACAGTTCATCGGCCTGGCCGGCCGGCCCTTCTCCGTCAACGAAACSMTCAACGCYTCGCAGAAGCGSGCSATTGCACGMGAAGCGGTYGAGCTKTGYRRGGATGGCGAGCCGATCATCATCAATGGCGGCACCACCACCTTCCAGATGGTGCATTTCCTGACCGGCCGCCGCATGCCGATCTTCACCAATTCSTTCCCGATCGCCGAGCAYCTGCTCAARCAYTCCAAGAACACGGTSATGCTGTCGGGCGGCACGATCTATCGTGAGCAGAACATCATCCTGTCGCCCTTCGACAATGACGTGACGCGCAATTTCTATGCGCGCCGCATGTTCATGGGCGCTCAGGGGCTGGGGCCACTCGGGCTGATGGAAGGCGATCCGCTGCTGATCCAGGCTGAGCAGAAACTGATCGACCAGGCTGACGAGCTGGTGGTGCTGGTCGACTCCTCGAAATTCCGCAAGCGCTCCAGCCTGATCCTGTGCGGCCTGTCGCGCATTGCCACCGTCATCACTGACGACGGCATCGAGGATCGCGAAGCCAAGATGTTGGAGACCGCAGGCGTGACGCTGATCGTCGCCCGCAAGTCGGCAAAGGAAGAATCTTCACTGCAGGCCTGAGGCACCCTCACGCCCGCAGCGACGATGGAATGCAACGCTCAAGGGAGGATATTCGATGAGCTTTCTGAAGAAATTGATGGTTACGGCGGCCTTTTCTGCCGCCATGTTCGTGAACGCCGCCTATGCCGAAAACGTCAAGATCGCACTGGTGGTGAAGTCGCTCGGCAACGGCTTCTTCGACGCCGCCAACAAGGGCGCCGAAGAGGCGGCCAAGGAACTCGGCGATGTCGACATCATCTACACCGGCCCAACCAAGGCGACCGCCGAAGCGCAGATCGAAGTGGTCAATTCGCTGATTGCCCAGAAGGTCAACGCCATCGCCATTTCCGCCAATGACGCCGACGCGCTGGTGCCGGTGCTGAAGAAGGCCATGGAGCGCGGCATCACCGTCATCTCCTGGGATTCGGGCGTCGCCAAGGAAGGCCGCCAGCTTCACCTCAACCCGTCCGACACCGGCCTGATCGGCGAGACCATCATCAAGCTTGCCGCCGACTATCTGCCTGAGGGCGGCGACGTCGCCATCCTGTCGGCGTCCTCGACCGCGACCAACCAGAACGCCTGGATCGACGCGGCCAAGAAAATCCTGCCGGAGAAGTTTCCGAAGATCAAACTGGTCGCCACCGTCTATGGCGATGACGACTCGGCCAAGAGCACCGACGAAGCCAAGGGCCTGTTGAAGTCYTAYCCGAACCTCAAGGCGATCATCGCRCCGACCACSGTCGGCGTCGTTGCCGCCGCCCAGGTCGTCACCGACGAGAACCTGATCGGCAAGGTCAATGTCACCGGCCTCGCGCTGCCGTCCGAGTTCAAGAAGTTCATCGACAACGGTGCTTCACAGGCCGTGGCTCTTTGGAACCCGATCGACCTCGGCTACTCCGCCGTCTACCTCGCCCATGAYCTGGCGGTGAAGAAGGAAGARGCCAAGCCMGGTGCGACGCTGTCGATCGGCCGCGTCGGCAAGGTTACGCTCGACGACAGCAATTCGGCTGCGATGGCTCCGCCCTTCCAGTTCGACAAGTCGAACATCGAGAAGTTCTCCAAGATCTATTGATCTGAAGCCACTTCACGCTGTCGCGGCGGGGCTCACGTCC
>NZ_JBFUGJ010000065.1:0-22911 GCF_056402975.1 Mesorhizobium sp. P3_A9
TCCCTGCTCAGAGCATGTATCTTAATTATCATACCAGATCAATTGACGAGTATGATAAAAGCGAATACAGACTCCGGCATCCGGGCTGAGCGCCCGGCCATCGCTGGGAGGTAATCATGCGACTTTTGAAGACCGCGCTCGTCGCGGGCGCACTTGCCGTGCTGTCCGTCACGACCATCGCTGCATATGCTCAGGACACCAAGATCGGTTTCATCGTCAAGCAGCCCGAGGAGCCGTGGTTCCAGGACGAATGGAAGTTCGCCGACCAGGCCGCCAAGGAAAAGGGTTTTACCCTGGTCAAGATCGGCGCCGAGGACGGTGAGAAGCTGATGTCGGCGATCGACAATCTCGGCGCCCAGGGCGCGCAGGGCTTCATCGTCTGCACGCCTGACGTCAAGCTTGGCCCCGGCATCGTCGCCAAGGCCGCCGCCAACAACCTCAAGCTGATGACCGTCGACGACCGCCTGGTCGGCGCCGACGGCAAGGCGCTCGAAGACGTGCCGCATATGGGCATTTCGGCGACCAAGATCGGTGAGGCCGTCGGCCAGGCGATCGTCGACGAAATGAAGGCACGCGGCTGGAAGGCCGACGAGGTCGGCGCCATTCGGGTCTCCTATGACCAGCTGCCGACCGCCGTCGACCGTGTCGAGGGCGCCATTTCGGTGCTGAAGGCGAACGGCTTCAAGGCCGAAAACATTTTTGACGCGCCGCAGGCCAAGACCGACACCGAGGCTGCGCTCAATGCCGCAACGGTTGTGCTCAACGCCCATGCCGACATCAAGAAGTGGGTCTCCCTCGGTCTCAATGACGAGGCGGTTCTGGGCGCAGTGCGCGCTTCCGAAAGCGTCGGCATTCCGGCCGAAAACGTGATCGGCGTCGGCATTGGCGGCGCGGACTCGGCGATCAACGAGTTCAAGAAGCCGACCGCCACCGGCTTCGTCGGCACGGTGATCATCTCGCCAAAGCGCCATGGCTACGAGACGGCGCTCAACATGTATGACTGGGTCGCCAACAACAAGGAACCGGCGAAGCTGACCTTGACCTCCGGTGCGCTGGCCAAGCGCGACGACTACCAGAAGGTCCGCCAGGGCCTCGGCATCGAATAATCCTCCCTGTACAACAGGCGGCAGCTCATCCCGCCGCCTGTTTGTCATGGCTCAACAAGGGCCGCACCAGAAGGATCGACGTCGGTGTCCTTTCTCGACTTCTCGCACATCACCAAGACCTATCCGGGCGTCAAGGCGCTGTCGGACGTCTCGTTCGGCGTCGACAAGGGCGCCGTGCATGGCCTGATGGGTGAGAACGGCGCCGGCAAATCCACCCTGATCAAGATCCTGTCGGGCGACCAGCATGCCGACGAAGGCGAGATCCGCATCGACGGCAAGGTCCAGGCCTATTCATCGACCCGGGATGCCTTTGACAATGGCGTCATCGTCATTCACCAGGAATTGCAGCTCGTCCCTGAGCTCACCGTTGCCGAAAATCTCAGCCTCGGCCGCTTCCCCGCCAGCGCCGGCATCATCGCCGGCCGCCGGATGCTGGACGACGTTGGCGCCAAGCTGAAATCGGCCGGCATCGACATCGACATCCGCCGCAAGGTCAAGACGCTGTCCATCGGCGAACGCCAGATGGTCGAGATCGCCAAGGCGATCATGCTCGACGCGCGTGTCATCGCCCTGGATGAGCCGACCTCGTCGCTGTCCTCGCGCGAAAGCGAAATCCTGTTTGCCCTGATCGACCGCCTGCGCGGCGAGGGCAAGGTGATCATCTATGTCTCGCATCGGCTGGACGAGGTGTTCCGGCTCTGCGACAGCCTGACCGTGCTGCGTGACGGCAAGCTCGCGGCGCACCATGCATCGCTGAAAGGCGTCACTCGCGACCAGGTCGTCGCCGAAATGGTCGGCCGCGAAATCTCCGACATCTGGGGTTTTCGCCCCCGCAAATCAGGCGATGTCAGGCTGAAGGTCGAAGGCCTCTCCGGCGCAAAGTTGAAGACGCCGGCCAGCTTCGAGGCGAGGGCGGGCGAGATCGTCGGTTTCTTCGGCCTGATCGGCGCCGGGCGCTCGGAGCTGATGCGGCTGGTCTTCGGCGCCGACCCGCGCTCGGGCGGCACCATCACCGTCGACGGCAAGATCGTTCGTGCCACTGATCCCCATGACGCGATCCGCGCCGGCATCGTGCTGTGTTCGGAAGACCGCAAGCACGACGGCATCATCCAGGGTCGCTCGATCGAGGAGAACATCAATATCTCGTCGCGGCGTCATCACACCCGCTTCGGTGTGCTCAACCGCGCCAGCGAGATCGCCACGGCGGAAACCTTCATCAAGAAGCTCAAGGTTCGCACGCCTTCGCGCAAGCAGGACATCATCAACCTCTCCGGCGGCAACCAGCAGAAGGTCATCCTGGGCCGCTGGCTGTCGGAGCAGGGCGTACGCGTCCTCATCGTCGACGAGCCGACGCGCGGCATCGATGTCGGCGCCAAAGCCGAAATCTACGAACTGCTCTACCAACTCGCCGAAGACGGCATGGCGATCGTCGTCGTCTCGTCCGAACTGCCGGAGGTGATGGGCATCTGCGACCGCATCCTGGTGATGTGCGGCGGACGCGTCAGCGCCGAACTTGACCGGGACCAGTTCGCCGAAAGAGCGATCCTGGCCGCAGCCCTTCCCGACCAGAAAACCCCCGACGCGATCGCATCCTGAGGATTTTGCCATGACCGACCAGTTGAAGAAGCTCCTGCTCGGCGAACAGGGTCTCGTCGTCATCTTCATCGTCGCCTTCGCGCTGGTGTCGCTCCTGGTGCCGAACTTCCTGACCGACCGCAACATGCTTGGCCTGCTGCAATCGGTGGTCACCGTTGGCATCGTCGCCTGCACCATGATGTTCTGCCTGGCCGCCCGCGACTTCGACCTGTCGGTCGGCTCGATCGTCGCCTTTGCCGGCATGGTCGCGGTGATGGCGTCGAATTATACCGGTTCGATTCTGCTCGGCCTCCTGGCCGCGATCGCCTGTGGCGCCTTTGTCGGCTTCATCAATGGCGTCGTCATCGCCAAATTCCGCATCAACGCGCTGATCACGACATTAGCCACCATGCAGATCGTGCGTGGGTTTGCGCTGATTGCCTCCGACGGCCGCGCTGTCGGCATAAACAGCCCGGATTTCTACCAGTTGGCGCTTTCCAAACTGCTCGGCATCCCGACGCCGGTCTGGGTGCTCGCCATCCTGTTTTGCATTTTCGGCTTCGTGCTCAACCGCACCGTCTTCGGCAAGAACACGCTGGCCATCGGCGGCAATCCCGAAGCGTCGCGGCTGGCCGGCGTCAATGTCGACAGGACGCGCATCTGGATCTTCGCGCTGCAGGGCGTCGTCTGCGGCATCGCCGGCATCCTGCTTGCTTCGCGCATCACGTCCGGCCAGCCCAACGCGGCGGTCGGGCTCGAGCTCTCGGTCATCTCGGCCTGCGTGCTCGGCGGCGTCTCGCTCGCTGGCGGCCGCGCCACCATGTCGGGCGTCATCGTCGGCGTGCTGATCATGGGCATTGCCGAAAATGCCATGAACCTGCTCAACATCCCGGCCTTCTACCAGTACATCGTGCGCGGCGTGATCCTGCTGCTCGCCGTGCTGCTCGACAATCTGCGCTCGTCGGCACTCGGCCGCCGTTGATCCGTATTCCAGGGGAGTGACAGCGATGGCTGAGCGTCTGTCCGGCAAACGCATCTTTCTGACCGGTGCCGCGCAAGGCATCGGGCTGGCCATCGCCGAGGCCTGTCTGGCCGAAGGGGCAAGGCTGTTTCTGGTTGATCAGGATGGTGAGCTTCTGAACAAGACCGTTGCCGGCCTGGCCGCGTCGAAGGGTGATGTCGGCCATGCAACAGCCGACATCAGCGACGGGGCCGCGATCCATGCTGCCGTCCAGCAGGCAATCGCCGAGATCGGGCCGATCAACGCGCTGATCAACAATGCCGGGATGAACGTGTTCTCGACGCCGCTCAAGGCGACCGAGGAGGAGTGGAACCGCAATTTCGACGTCAACGTCAAGGGTGCGTGGAACTGCAGCAAGGCGGTGTTGCCGGGCATGATCGCCAGCAGCGGCGGTGCCATCCTCAACATCGCCTCGACGCACAGCTTCACCATCATCCCGCACACCTTTCCCTATCCGGTTGCCAAGCACGCGCTGCTCGGCCTGACCAAATCGCTGGCGCTCGAATATGCGGCGCAAGGCGTGCGGGTGAACGCGCTGGCGCCCGGCTATGTCGAGACGCAGAAGGCGATCGACTACTGGGACAGTTTTCCTGATCCGGCGGCGGCGCGCGCCAACACTATGGCGCTGCATCCAGGCGGCCGCATCGCCTCAGTGCGCGAGATCGCGCTTGCCGCTGTCTTCATGATTTCCGACGAGTGCCCGTTCATGAACGCGGCCACTCTCGTCGTCGATGGCGGCCTCAGCCAGCTGCAGCATCCCGCCTGAACGCCGGAAAAAACCATGACCAAGAGACGATCGCAGCACTGGTTCGGCGGGCTGGGCAAGGATGCCTTCATCCACCGCAGCTGGATGAAGAACAACGGCCTGCCCGACGATGCCTTCGATGGCCGACCGGTGATCGGCATCTGCAACACCTTCTCCGAATTCACGCCGTGCCATGTCCATTTCCGCGGCCTGATCGAGCACATCAAGGCCGGCGTGCTGGAGGCCGGCGGCCTGCCACTGGAATTCCCGGTGTTCTCCTGCGGTGAATCCAATCTTCGGCCGACAGCGATGCTGTTCCGCAACCTGGCCTCCATGGATGTCGAAGAGGCGATCCGCGGCAACCCTATGGACGGTGTCGTGCTGATGGCCGGCTGCGACAAGACCACGCCGTCGCTGGTCATGGGCGCGGCCTCCTGCGACCTGCCGTCGATCGTCATCTCCGGCGGGCCGATGCTCAACGGCCGTTTCCAGGGTCGCGAGATCGGCTCCGGCACCGATGTCTGGAAATTCTCGGAGGATGTGCGCGCAGGCGTGATGAGCGAGCAGGATTTTGCCAATGCCGAAAGCGCCATGTCGCGCTCGCCGGGCCACTGCATGACGATGGGGACGGCCTCGACCATGGCCTCGATGGTCGAGGCGCTCGGCCTGGCACTGCCTGGCAATGCGGCCTATCCGGCGGTCGACGCACGCCGCAGCCGAATCGCCCGCATGACGGGGCGGCGCATCGTCGAGATGGTCAATGAGAATCTCTGCCCATCGGCTATCCTCACGAGACAGGCCTTTGCCAACGCCATCCGCGTCAATGGCGCGATTGGAGGCTCGACCAATGCGGTCGTGCATCTGCTGGCAATCGCCGGCCGTGTCGGCACAGAGCTGACACTGGATGACTGGGATCAGTTTGGCCGCGACGTGCCGACCATCCTCGACCTGATGCCGTCGGGTCGCTTCCTGATGGAGGACTTTTGCTATGCCGGCGGCATCCCGGCTGTGATGAAAGAGGTCGCCGACATGCTCGATCTCGACGCGCTGACGGTGACCGGCAAGAGCGTGCGCGACAACATCGCCGAAGCCCAAAACTACAATCCGGAAGTGATCCGCCCGCGCGACAAGGCGCTGACACCGCATGGCGGCATCGCCGTGCTGCGCGGCAATCTGGCGCCTGATGGCGCCATCATCAAGCCGTCGGCCGCTTCGCCAAGCTTGATGAAACATCGTGGCCGTGCCGTCGTCTTCGAGGACATCGATGACTACAAGGCACGCGTCGACGATCCCGCGCTCGACATCGACGAGCGCTCGATCATGGTGCTGAAAAATTGCGGGCCGAAGGGTTATCCGGGGATGGCCGAGGTCGGCAACATGGYGCTGCCGCAGAAGCTGCTGAAGCAGGGCGTCCGCGACATGATCCGCATTTCCGACGCCCGCATGTCCGGCACCGCCTTCGGCACGGTCGTGCTGCATGCCGCGCCCGAAGCAGCTGTCGGTGGTCCGCTGGCGCTGGTCAAAAGCGGCGACATCATCGAACTCGACGTCGAGGCGCGGAGGCTGCATCTCGACGTATCTGAGCAGGAGCTCGCGGAACGGCGGACGTCCTGGGTTGCGCCGGAGCCGGCGATGCACGGTGGCTATCAAGGTCTCTACACCGACCATGTCCTGCAGGCAGACCGTGGCGCTGACCTTGATTTCCTCGTCGGCAGCCGCGGCCACGCCATTCCGCGCGAAAGCCATTGAGGGCGAACGGGATGCCAAAGTTCCGGCCCGATGATTTCCACGGCATCCACGCCATCCTCTACGCCCTGTTCGACGGCGAGGAAAAACTCGACCGCGCGGCAATGCGCAGGCAGGTCGAGATATGCCTTGCGAACGGCGTGCATGGCATGGCGGCACTCGGCCTCGCGACGGAAGTTGCCAAACTGACCGAGGCCGAGCGCCGAACAATCATGGACTGGACGGCTGAAGACACCGCCGGGAGAGTGCCGCTCGCCTTCACCATCTTCGGCGCGTCCGTCGCCGAGCAGGTCGCACAGGTGCGCCACGCCGAAAGCGTCGGCGCCGATTGGGTGATCCTGCAGCCGCCGCCTGGGGGATCTTACGGGGCGCCGGAATACATCCGCTTCTTCGGCCGTGTGGCGGAGGCGACCGACCTGCCGGTAGCGATCCAGAATGCGCCGGCCTTTTTCGGCCGTGGGCTGACATCGGATGAAATCCGCGACCTCGTTACGCTTCACCCCAACATCAGGCTGATCAAGGGTGAAGGTCCGGTCACCGACATTGCCGGCCTGATCGAGCGCACCGAGGGCCGAATCCCGGTCCTCAACGGGCGTGGCGGTCTCGAACTGATCGACAATTTCCGCATCGGCTGCCGTGGCATGATCCTGGCGCCCGATTGCATCGACCTCGCCGTGCGCGCCTATGAGGCGTTCCGCGCCGGCGATGAAGCCGCAGCCGAGGCCGCGTATGCCAGAATGCTGCCGGCAGCGGTCTTCGTCATGCAAGGCATCGAGAACCTGATCTGCTACGGCAAGCGGCTGTTCGGCGCCCGCGCCGGCATTGCCATACAGGATCGGGCGCCGGCGATGCGGCCCAATGAGATTGGGCTCGCAATGGCCCGGCGCTTCGCCGACAATCTCGGGCGATTGCAGGGATAGAGCCAGGCTCGACGTAGGCGTCACCGCCTCACTGCCGCGCCGACCTCATCGAACAGGTTCTTGCCCATTCCGGTGAACTGTGATCCCTGTCCCGGAAACATGAAGACGCGCATCGCACTCCTCCGCTCCTGGATCGTCATCGGGCCGCGATCGGCGCGGCGGATTTGCCTGGAACAATCGTGATGTCGTCACCCGTGCCAGGCCGGCTCCGGCCATGAAAGAAGGCGATCCACGACGCGGCCAGGTCGATCTGTGGTACGTGCCCCTCGACGACTTCGGCGCCGACGATCAAGCCGCTTGCCTGCGGCTTCTGAACGCGCCCGAACGCGATCGGCATGACGCCTTCAAGTCCGAACCGGCCCGTCTTCAGCATCTCGCGGTTCGCGGCCTGGTCAGGACGACGCTGTCGCGTTACCGCGACATTGCCCCGGAACACTGGCGCTTTGACACCAACCGGTATGGCCGCCCGTTCATCGACGATAGCCTGGGCGTCAGCGGCCTCCATTTCAGCCTGTCTCACACCCATGGCCTGGTGGCCTGCGCGGTTGCCGCTTTCGCGGAAATCGGCATTGACGTCGAGCCGTGCGACCGCGACGTCGGTCTCGACGAACTGGCGCCGGCGGTCTTTTCGCCCCGGGAACGCGCACGCTTCGAGGCGATGAGCGGGCAGGCGAGACAGGATTTCTTTTTCACTCTGTGGACGCTCAAGGAAGCCTATGTGAAAGCGCGCGGCATTGGCCTCTCCTTGCCGGTGAAGAAGGTTGAGCTGGACCTGCAGGTCTCTCCGCCCATTGCCCATTTCGGCGACGAGATCGATGACGATGCCTCGCGTTGGGCATTCCGCAGCCTGCATCTGACGGGCCGGCACATTGTCGGCGTCGCAGCCGTCGTGCCCGATGGCGAACTCGAGATCGTGCCGAGGCGGACACGCGCCATCAATCCGCCTTTGCATGTATGATCAATCCAGTGCGGCCGGCTTCAGCCGAGAAGTTCGGCGGCGACTTCGAGCGTGTTGCGGAACGACGTTTCGAGATGGTGCTCCATCGCCTGCGCAGCGCCCTCGGCATCATTGCGCCTCAGCGCATCGAGGATGGCCCCGTGCTGCTCGATCGTCTGTTCACCATAGCCGGGCTTCGGGATGACGAGGGTGCGGCCCCGATCCATCTGCGCCTTGGAGATGTCGACGGCGCGCCAGATTCCCGGCAGGCCGCAGATCTCGGCGATGGTGCGGTGGAAGACATCGTCGAGCTGGATCGCGGTGGCATATCGGCCGCGCGCTATGGCGAGCCGGTGCGCCGCCATATTGTCCTCCAGAAGTTCGCCGGCTGATGGCGTGAATTTGACTGCCGCGCGCCTGGTGCTCTCCATCTCCAAGGCGCGGCGGATGACATAGGCTTCTTCCAGGTCGACGCGGTTGATCGGAGCGACATAGGTGCCGGTCTGCGCCAGGATCGTGACGAGGCCCTCGTCACTGATGCGCTTGACCGCTTCGCGCACCGGTGTGCGTGAGACGCCGAGCGCTTCGGCGATGGCCACCTCGTTGATGACTTCCCCCGGCTTCATCTGTCCGGTGACAATCAGATTGCGGATCTGGTGATAGATCTGATCTCGCAGCGGCAGCGCCCGATTGAGCGTTGAAGGATCCAGGTCCATGGCAAATCCACGTCGTCGTTCAGCAGAAGTGGTCAGATTATATTGGAATGCCGCGTGTTCGATAGGCAGGCGCGAAGGCGGCCGAACTGCGCTTGATCTGGCCGCATTGGGGCCGCTGACAGCGATTGCCGGGGAAACGTTCAGGAGAAATCGAGCTGGACCTTCAACGTCCGCTGCGGCTCCCTTTCGATCAGGTCGAAGGCCGCCTTGGCGTCCACTGCGGCAAAGACCTGGGTGATCATCGCCTCCGGCTCGAGGCGCTTGTTCGCCAGCCATTCCACAACCTTGGGCAGCAATTGTCGGTTAAGACGCGAGCCGACAACAGTCAGTTCCTTGCGTACCACCTCTTGCTGGCTGAGGCTGGACGGTGTCGCCGAGAACCCAAGCAGACCGATGCGGCCGGCCGGGCTGGCGATGCGGCATGCCTCGTCGAGAAGCGCCGGCACGCCGGCGCCGTCGATGATCACCGTCGGACCAAGGCCGTCATTTTCGTCCCGCACGGCGTCAGCGACCGGCTGGCGCAGCGAATGGATCACCGCATCCGCGCCAAAGCCCGATGCGCGCTCAAGCCGGGCCTCGTCGATGTCGGCAACGATGCAGCGCGCGCCAAGCAGCTTGGCCACCTGCAGCACGGTGACGCCGACGGTGCCGGCGCCGTAGACCAGCACCGTGTCCTGCGGCCCGCAGCCGGTTCTGTCCAGCACATTGGCCGCGATCGAGAACGGCTCGGCAAGCGCCGCCAGACCGAACGGCATATCGGCGGGAACGGCAACGACATTGCGGGCCGGCACGGCGACGAGATCGCGGAAGCCGCCGTCACGATGAACGCCCATGACCTCGAGATTGGCGCAGACATTCGGCCGCCCGACACGGCAGGGATAGCAATGACCGCATGAGACCACCGGATCGACCACGACATGGTCGCCCGCGCGCACCGAGACAACACCCGCGCCGAGCGCGGTGACGACACCGGCAAACTCATGGCCGATGATGCGCGGATAGACGGCAAACGGGTTCGATCCGTGCAGGATATGCATGTCTGACCCGCAGATGCCGGCGCGCTGCACACGCACGACGACTTCTCCGGCATCAGGCTGTGGCTCGGTGCCAGCCTGAACGGCGAGTGCCCCCGGTTTGCGGACGACGATATCAACCACGGCAGCACACCTTTCAGGACTTCGAGACGAGGGCGACGGCGCGCAGGGGCGATCCTGATCCGCCTTCGATCGCCAACGGCAAGCTGACCAGGGTGCAGACGGGCGGCAGCAGGCCGAGATTGGCGAAATTCTCGCCGACCAGGATATCGGCGCCGAGCAGAATGTTGTGGGCGGGGAAATCGCTCGAGCCGAAGCGGTCGATCGACAGGCAATCGGTGCCGACGATCCGGACACCACGTTCGACCAGCAGCAGGCTGGTCTCGCGCGACAGCCCCGGCCAGTCCTCCAGCACCCGGTGGCTTTGCTGCGGATCGCTCCAGAACTGGTCCCAGCCGAAGTGGAAAAACACGGCGTCACCGGGCGCGATCGCGCCGTGCCGGTCTTCGAAATCCCGGATTTTCTCTGGCCCGACCATCGTTGCCGGCGCCATGTCGCGGGCGTCGATCGTCACCATGCGGCCGAAGAAGCGATCGACCGGGACGTCGGCGATCGAGCGTGCGCCGGGGACGAAATGCAGCGGCGCGTCGAAATGCGTGCCGGTATGCTCGCTCATGCAAAGCGCATGATTGCAGGCGACGTCGCCGCGATCGAACGATTCCACCACTTCCTGGCAATAGTGCGGATGTGTTGGCCAGACCGGCATGCCGGCGCGCATGCGGTGGGTGAGGTCTACATAATCGAGGTCATCGTCAAACAGCATTGTGGATCCATCCATCCTCAGGCGGCGCTTCGCCGCGGCACGATCGCCACGATGAGGATGATCAGCACGCCCGTCAAAAGAAAGCGCACGCCGGCCTCGATGCGAAACGTGTTCAGCATCGTGGCCATCAGGTTGAAGAACAGTGCCGCGCCCCAGATGCCGATCGCATTGGCCTGCCCGCCGGCGACGCTGGTGCCGCCGAGCACCACGACGGCGATCGATTCCATCAGATAGGCGTCGCCCATGTTGAGCGCAGCGCCGCCGGTGAAGCCCGACAAGAGGAACCCGGCCAGCGCCGCTGCCGTGCCGCACAGCACATAGGCCGCCAGCCGCACCCTCCCGACCTCGATGCCCGCCAGCTTCGCGGCCGGCTCGCTCTGTCCACTAGCCAGGAGATGGCGGCCCCAGACGCTGCGCTGCAGGACCAGCGCGGTCAGCAGCGTCAGCGCCATCACGGCAATCGGCATGAACTGGATGCCGGCGATCCGCCACGAGGTGAACCAGGACAGCATCGCCGGTGGCTTCAGGGTCGCCTCGCCGCCGAGATTGAAGGCGAGCGACTGGAAGACGAAGCTCCAGGCCAGCGTGGCGATGATCGGCGGCAGCCGCAACGCTTTGATGGCTAGGAAATTGAGCCCGCCGGCGGTCGCGCCGACGGCGAGCGCCACCAGCAATCCGGGCAGGATCATCGTATCATTGCCGTTCATCACCGCCATCGACACATAGGCCGCGAGCGTCAGCACCGACGGCACGGAGAGATCAATGTTGCCTGGCCCCGAAGCGACCACCAGCATCTGTCCGGTGCCCACGACGACGCTGAAGGCGCCAAAGGCTAGTGCTGCGGAAATCGTCGCGCCGGCACTGCCCCAGCCGGAATAGGCAGTGGTTGCCAGCCACATCGCCAGCGCGACAATGAAGCCGTAAGTCCAGGGCGCGAGGAACAGCCGGCGGCGGATCATGAAACCCGCTCCGCCAAGAGGACGCGTCCGGCCAGCACCAGGAACAGGATCACGCCTTGCGCACCGATCTGCCAGGTCGGCGGTACCGCGAGAAAGGAGAGCAGCGATCCCGCCAGCGATAGCGTAAGCGCGCCGATGACCGTTCCCACCGGTGACACGATACCGCCGGTGAAGGTACCGCCGCCGAGGATGACCGCGCCGACCCCCAGCAGCGTGTAGGCAGGCGCGACATTGGGATCGCCGGAGGTGGTAAGGCCGGTCAGCGTAATTCCGGCCACGCAAGCGAGAAGCCCGGCGCCGGCATAGGTGGCGATGCGAAGGCCGACGATCGACCATCCGGCGCGCTCGACCGCGCGCGGATTGGCGCCGGCGCCACGCAGCACCGCGCCATAGGACGAGCGCGTGATGACAAGATGTCCGATGGCCGCGGCGAAGGCGGCCAGCCACACCGGCAACGGCAGCAGAGGCGGCTGCCAGCTCATGAAGCCAATGAGCCAGTCCGGCGCTGTGCCGCCGGGTGCCGGAAGCAGCAGGATCGCGGTGCCAAGCCAGATGAAGGACATACCGAGTGTCACAATGATCGAAGGCAGTTGCCTGACATGGATCAGCAGGCCGAAGCCGGCATAGGCGGCGATCGTCACCAGGTAGATCAGCACCGCGAGCACCGGAAAATCCGCGAGATAGAGCGCGGTGACGCAGGTGATCAGGCCGACAAAGGCGCCGTTGGACAGGTCGATGTCGCCCAGCATGATGACCATCATCTGCGCCAGGGCGGCGAACACCAGCGGCACGGCGAGCTTGAACAGCAGCGTGAAGCCGAAGTAGCTCATCGCCGCAGGGCGGATCCAGAAGATGACGGCCAGCATCACCAGCAGCGCTATCGCCGGCAGGCCGATCTGCACGGCGCCGACAAGCCATGCCGGCCGGGCAGAGCGGCGGGAGGAGAGGACCGCGTTAGCCATGCGCGCCCCCGAAGGAGGCCTGCAGGATGCGAGCCGGTTCGATGTCGTTACCGTCGAGCTGCACCTCCGCCCGGCCTTCGCGGAAGACGTAGAGCCGGTCGCAATTGCTCAGCTCCTCTAGTTCGGTCGTGTACCAGACAAAGCAGCGTCCGTTCTCGGCCTCGCTTCGGATCAGCTGGTAGACCTCATGCTTGGTGCCGACATCGACGCCGCGCATCGGATCGTCGAGGAAGATCACACGCGCATCGGACGCCAGCGCGCGGGCGAACAGCACTTTCTGCTGGTTGCCGCCGCTCAGGCTGAGGATCGGCGTGTCGATGGAAGGGGCCTTGACCTTCAGGCGCGTCGACCATGTCTGCGCCAGGTCGCGGGCAGCCCTGGTCGAGATCAGCCCGTTGCGCCGCAGCGCCTTCAAGCTCCGGATGGTCAGGTTTTCCGCGATCGACCACAGCGTGAAGACGCCCTCGCCCTGCCGGTCGCCGGCCACATAGGCGACGGGCGTGGTCGGACCGCTTCGGCGGTTCTGCTTGCGGGCCGCGGAAAACAGCGCGCGCAGCCGCTCGCGCTGGCCGTGGCCGTCAAGGCCGGCAAAGCCGATGATCTCTCCCGCCGCTGCCTGGATCGACAGGTCGTCGCCTCCGTTCCCGGGATGGTCGACCACCAGCGGCTTTCCCAACGCGGCAATCTTGCGGTTGGAGCGGTCGCGCGGCGCCTCGATGCTGCCCATCAGTTCGACCAGCGCCGAGCGCGTCAGCCCTGCCGTCGGCCGTGCGGCCACCACTTTGCCGTCGACCATGACCACGGCCCGGTCGCAGACCGCGAGAATCTCGTTGAGGCGATGGGTGATCAGGATGCAGGCGATGCCGCGCGCCGCCGCGCGGCGGATATGGTCGAGCAACTGCTGGGTGGCTTCATGTCCGAGCGCCGATGTCGGTTCGTCGAGGATGACGCAGCGCACCGGCGTGTCGGTTTCACTGAAAGCGCGCGCGATCTCCACCATTTGCCTTGGACCGATCGCCAGGTCGGCCACCCGGGTTTCGGGGTCGATGCCGTGGCCCGGGAAAATCTCGCCCAATGTTTTCCCGATGACAGCGCGGGCGCGCTTGCGCCAGCCGAGGCCGCGCAGGGTGCGATGAACGATGCGCGTGTTCTCGGCCAGCGATAGATTGGCGCACAGCGACAATTCCTGGAAGACGCAGCGCAGTCCACCGGTCTGCGCTGCGAACGCGCTCCATTTGCCGACCGGCACGCCGTCGAGATCGAAGGCGCCGCTGCTTCGCTCGACGGTGCCGGCAAGCACGTTCATCAGCGTCGATTTGCCGGCTCCATTATGGCCGACGAGGCCGACGACCTCGCCGGGCAGGATGCTGAAGTCGACACCGCCCAGCGCATGAACCGCGCCGTAGCTCTTGCGGACGTCGCGCACCGCCAGATAGGGGCGCGCGGCGTCCGCCGAGGCGACAGGCTGGTCGGACGTCGCGGCGCTGTTCAAGGCTCAGGCTCTCATTTGGGGGCGGGAACGCCCGGCAGCGGCTTCTTGTTCACATTGGCGTCGATGATATCCGCCACCAGGGCCTGCGGATACTCGGCATTCACCACGCCGCCTTTCGGCACGGTAGCGAGCCACGCGCCGAGGTCGGGCTGGTTGATCTGCAGAAGCGGCACCTCGACGAATTTCGGCACCTCCTTGCCAGCCAGGATCTGCTGCGCCACCCAGAAGGCCACTTGCGATACGCTGGGCGTGGCGCCGAGCGAGAAGGTTTCGTAGCCATTGGCGTCGTGCTCCTGCTTCCAGAGCCCGAGTTCGTCCTCGCGATTGCCCATGATGATGATCGGCAGCTTGCGGCCGGCATCCTTGAAGGCCATGGCGGCGCCATAGCCGTCGCCACCCTGGGTCAGCACCGCGTCGATCTGCGGCAGCGACGGCAGCACGCCCGACACTTCCTTCTGCGCAACCGTGGCCGTCCACTGGCCATAGACCTCGCCGACGGCCTTGTAGCTCGGATGCGCCTTCATCGCCTTTTCGACGCCTTCATGAAGCCGCTTGTCGAAGCCGTCGCCGGCCATGCCGCGGATCTCGAAGATGTTTGCCGGCTTGTCGCCCAGCTTGCTCTGGATGTAGTCGAGTTCCGCCTTGGCGTAGGAATCGAGATCATAGTCGACCCGGTAGGCGCAAGGCTCGGTGACGCCGCTGGCGAAGGCGACCACGACGATGCCGGCGTTGCAGGCATCCTTGACCGCGCCGTTGAGCGCCGTGTCGGAGCCGGCCAGCACGATGATGGCGTTGTAGCCCTGCAGGATCAGGTTCTGGATCTGGGCCGCCTGTTCGGTGACCGAATTGTTGGAGCTGACAGCCGTGACCCCGCTGACCAGTCCGTCCTTGACCGCTTGCGCGCCCATGGTCTCGAAGCTCTTGATCATCACCTGGCGGAAGGAATTTCCTGCGTAGGAATTGCTGAACGCGATCTTCTTGCCGCTTGTGTCCCCCTTGGCGATGCCGTCCTGCGCAAAGGCGCCGGTGCAAGCCAGCATCGCCGATGTGGCGAGCATGGCGCCCAGCATTGTTTTTCCAGCTTGATTCTTCAGTCTCATTTCCGTCTCCTCCGGTTGACTGTCCCGCGGTGGTTCCACCGCACGGTTCATGCACGCATAAGGCTCATTTCCCGCCGGTCTCCGGCACGATGCTGACGGAGTGGTCGGCGAAATCCGAATTGGGCAGCAGCGGATACCAGCCCGGCCGGCCAGGATCCCGGTCATAGGGGTAGCCGCCGAGCGAGCGGTAGAGTTCGGCATAGGTCTGCAGCTTGTCGCGGTCGAGCGTAACTCCGAGCCCCGGACCGTCGGGCACGGCAATGCAGCCCTTGGCGTAGCGCATCTTGCCGCCGACGATGACGTCGTCGGCAAGATGGTGATAGTGCGCGTCTGCGGTGAAGGTCAGGTTGGGCAGCACCGCGCCCAGATGCAGCATGGTGGCGAGCTGGATGCCGAGCTCGCCGGAAGAGTGCACCGCGACGCCCAGCCCGAACGTGTCGCAGATCTGCGCCGCCTTCACGCAGGCCCGGATGCCGCCCCAGAATGTGGTGTCGAGCAGGATGACGTCGACGGCCGGGTCGCGCACATTTGTCGCCAACTGCTCGAAGTCGACGACGATGGTGTTGGTGGCGAGCGGAATGGCGAGCTTTTCCCGCAGCCGGCGCATCCCAGCAAACCCCCAGGTCGGGTCCTCGAAATAATCGTTGCGCAGGTCCGAGATGGCCTGTCCGAAGCGCAGCGCCTGTTCGACCGACAGCGCAGCATTGGGGTCGTAGCGCAGCGTGTCGTCGGGAAAGGCGGCAGCCAGCGCGCGATAGCATTCGAGCTCGTAGTCGGGGTGGAACACGCCGGCTTTCAGCTTGTGGGCGGTGAAGCCGTGCTCGGCTTTCAGCGCCCTGGCATGCGCGACCAGCTGGTCGATGGTGCGGACTTCACCTTCGCGCGTCCAGGCATCGGCATAGCGGAAGAACAGATAGCTGGCGAAGCCGACTTCGTTGCGGACCCGGCCGCCGAGCAGTTGATAGACCGGCACATTGAGTTTCTTGCCGATAATGTCGAGGCAGGCGAATTCCAGCGCGGCATGCAGCTGTGTGCGGTTGTTGTAGAGCGACGCCGTCGGGTTGCAGATCGCATACCGCATGCGGTTGAGATCGAAGGGATCGTGGCCGACCAGATAGGCTTTCAGCCCGGCGAAGGCGAGCTCGGCACTTTCGCCGCCGCCACCCATCTCGCCAAGGCCGACGATCCCCTCGTCGGTTTCCACTTCGACGACCGTCCTGACGAACCGGCCCCAATGAGCGCCGTTGCTGTGCCTGAGCGGCGCCTGCAGCGGAACCGTCACCGTGGTCGCACGGATATCCGTTATTTTCACCGCGCAGCCTCCCGAAGCACGAAACCGGCGCAAGATCAGCGGCGCCGACAGTCGATTTACAACTGGTATGGTACCATGTCAATTGCATTTGCGTGTGTGCATGCTAGGCGTTACAACGAAACGAATCCGTTGGAGAGGCCGAGGCTCTTGAACACCGAAGCGAAGTCCCGCGGTGCTGAGCTGCGCGAACCGGCGAAGCTTCTCGGCTCCGTCAACAACCGGCTGCCGATCTCGCCGCAGATCTACGAACTGCTGCGGCGCGCCATCACCACGCTTGCGATACTGCCGTCGGAGGGCCTGAGCGAAAAGGACCTCGCCCAACAGCTTGGCGTCAGTCGCACGCCGGTTCGGGAAGCGCTGATCCGTCTGGCCGACGAGGGCTTGATCGATATCCTGCCGCAGCGCGGAAGCTTCGTCGCCCCGATCCGGCTCGAGGATGTAGAAGAAGCGCAGTTCATCCGTGAAGCCCTCGAGGTCTCGGTCGTATCGCGCCTGGCGAAAAAGCCTTCCCCCGGTTTCCTTGAGGCCGGACGGGCAAACCTGGCTCGCCAGAAGCTGGCGGTGGCCGGCAAGGACAGGGAGCTGTTCCTGGAGCTTGACGAGGCGTTTCATCGCAATTTCTGCGAGGCGGCCGGGTTGCCGAAGAGCTGGCGCGTCATCCAGGTGGTCAAGCTGCAGATGGATCGCGTGCGCTATCTCAGCCTGCCGGAGCAGGGCCACCTTGAAACACTTCTCACACAGCACACCGCCATTCTCGATGCCATCGAACAGGGTCTGTCCGACGAGGCCGGCGCGCATATGGCCACCCATCTGCAGGAAGTGCTGCGCACCGTCCGGCGGCTGAGCGTCGAGAGGCCCGATCTTTTCAGGAATTGACCGCAACCCGCATCGGTTCGAGCTGGCGGAGAGAATTTCCAATTTCAGCGATGGATTTGGAATAAACTAACTCTACAGAGTTTATAGAATAAGCAAAGTGCGCTGGCGATCTGGTTTTCCCGGACAGGACCACGCTATGCCCGCCTCTCTGCGCCCGCTTCCAACCCCATCAGGCACAGGCCGCCGCCGAATTGCGGGAGGCCAGCCATGACCAAGGATGTTCCCGAGCGCATCAAGGTTCTCTGGTTCCTGCCGACGCATGGCGACAGCCGCTATCTCGGCACCACCGAAGGCGGCAGGGCCGTCGACCTGCCCTATCTGACACAGGTGGCCAAGGCCGCCGACACGCTGGGCTATTATGGCGTGCTGCTGCCGACCGGCCGGGCCTGCGAAGATTCCTGGGTGATCGCCTCGGCGCTGGCGCCGCTGACCGAGCGGCTGCGCTTCCTCGTCGCCGTGCGGCCCGGCCTGCAGTCGCCGACGCTCGCCGCGCGCATGACAGCGACGCTCGACCGCATCTCCAATGGCCGCCTGCTGATCAATGTCGTCACCGGCGGCGATCCCTTGGAGAACAAGGGCGACGGCATCTTCCTCTCGCATGCCGAGCGCTACGAGGTGACGCAGGAATTCCTGCAGATCTACAAGCGCGTGCTGAGCGGCGAGACGGTCGAGCACCAGGGCAAGCATTTCCACATCGAGGACGGCAGGCTGCTGTTCCCGCCGGTGCAGACGCCCTATCCGCCGCTCTATTTCGGCGGCTCGTCGGATGTCGGATCGGTGGTGGCGGCGCAGGAGATCGACAAATACCTGACCTGGGGCGAACCGCCCGCCGATGTCGAGCGCAAGCTGGATACCGTGCGTGAACTGGCCGAGAAGGCCGGCCGCAAACTCTCCTTCGGCATCCGCCTGCATGTCATCGCGCGCGAAACCACCGAACAGGCCTGGGCCGCGGCGGAGAGCCTGATCAGCCGGCTCGACGACGCGACGGTCGCTTCGGCGCAAAAAGTCTTTGCCCGCATGGACTCGGTCGGCCAGGCTCGGATGAGCGCGCTGCATGGCGGTAGCCGTGACAAGCTCGAGATCGCGCCCAATCTCTGGGCCGGTGTCGGCCTGGTGCGCGGCGGTGCTGGCACGGCCCTCGTCGGCGATCCCGACACCGTCGCCGAGCGGATCGACGAGTACCGCCGCCTCGGCATCGATACCTTCATCCTGTCCGGCTACCCGCATCTGGAAGAAGCCTATCGCTTTGGCGAACTGGTGTTGCCGAAACTGCCGACCGATCATCCGGTCAAGGCGGCCGGCACGTCGGTCAACACCGGGCCGTTCGGCGAAACCATCGCCGGCGACCATCGGCCGAAGTCGCTCGCCAGCGCCTCGTGAACGCGCTGCCTCCGGCCCGCCGATTGCGCGTCGCCATCATCGGCGGCGGCTTTTCTGGCGCTGCCCTAGCCTGGCATCTGGCGCAAGCGCATCGGCCGGAGCGCCTGTCGGTCTGCGTGATCGAGCCGCGCCCGGCGCTCGGCGGCGGCCTGGCCTATTCCAGCGAGGAACCATCGCATCGGGTCAATGTCCCGGCTGTCAGAATGAGCATGGCTCCCGACGATCCGCAACATTTTGCCCGCTGGTTGGCCGGGAGCGGTGAACTCGAACACGACCCGGATGCGCTCTGGAAGAATGGCGACGCCTATCCGCGCAGGCGTGTGTTCGGCCGCTATGTCGCCGAGCACCTTGCGCCTCATCTCGAGACCGGCGCTATCCGCCACGTCGAAGGTGAGGCCACGCGGGTGATACGAGAAGCCAACGGCGCCGGCTGGACTGTGCAGACATCCGCCGGGCCCGTCGCCGCCGACATCGTCATCCTGGCGGCGACGCATCCTCAGCCTGGAATTCCCAATGCGCTGGAATCACTTGCCGAAGCGCCGGGCTTCATCGCCGATCCCTACGCCGCGTCGGCACTTGCCGGGATCGGTCCGGACGCCTCGATATTGATCGTCGGCTCCGGGCTGACCTCGTCCGACATGGTGGCCGAGCTTGATCGCCGCGGCCATAGCGGCCGGATCCTGGCGCTGTCGCGCAGAGGACTGCGCTCGCGCGGTCATCCAGATGTCAGAGGTGAGCCCTTCGGCGATTTTGCATCGGCGCCGGCCACATCGGCGCTTGGCCTGCTGAAGACCATCCGCGCCACGCTCGCCGCAGCGCGCGCGACCAACGTCAACTGGCAGTCGGTCTTCGACCAACTGCGCCTGCAGGGGCCGGTGCTGTGGGCCGCCCTTGCTCCGTCCGAACGGGCAAGGCTGGTCCGCAAGCTGCGCGTGTTCTGGGATGTCCATCGCTTCAGGATCGCACCGCAGGTCGCTGCCGTGCTCGACCGCCGCCAGAGCGCCGGAACGTTCGAGACCATTGCCGCCAGGCTTGTCGCGTCGAACGATGAGGGCGACAGCCTCGCGGTCAGCTTTCAACGGCGCGGTGAGACACGGATCGAGACGGCACGCTTCGATGCCGTCATCAACACGACCGGGCCGGCTCATGGGCAGGCCCTCCAGCTCAATCCGGCACTGCGCTCCCTGGCCGACGCTGGGCTGATCAAGGTCGACGCCTACGGGCTCGGCATCGCGACCAGTCTGGATAGCCGTGCCATAGGCCGGGATGACAGAGCGGTCGCCGGGCTTTTCGTCGCCGGTCCGCTGGCGCGCGGCACCTTTGGCGAACTCATGGGCCTGCCGGAGGTTGCTCGTCATGCCCAAACTGTCGCGGTCGAAATTGCAAGGCTGGTCGACAGGCTCCCGTCCGCCGAGGCGGTTGGCGCCAATGCCGGGGACGTTGCGGTCGCGCGCTGACAAGCCAAAGCCGGCCTGGCTGGGAAAAATTGGTATTTCCGTCCCAAGAAGGCGCCAAAAACGGAAAATCCTACTTTGTATATATAATCAGTAGACATAATAAATGTTGGCGAAAACCGGCCAAGCCGGACCGATCAACGACACGGCCTGAATGGGAGACATTTCATGGCACACGCAGAGACCGACGCGGTCAAGTTCGCCTACTGGGTGCCGAATGTTTCGGGCGGCCTGGTGATTTCCAACATCGAGCAGCGCACCAGCCATTCGGCCGAGTATAATCGCAAGCTGGCACAGATCGCCGAGAACGCCGGCTTCGACTATGCGCTGAGCCAGATTCGTTTCACCGCCGGCTACGGCGCCGACGAGCAGCATGAATCGGTGGCGTTCAGCCATGACCTGCTGGCGGCGACCACGACGCTCAAGGTGATCGCGGCGATCCTGCCCGGCCCGTGGAATCCGGCGCTGGCGGCCAAGCAGCTCGCCACCATCAGCTACCTGACCAACGGCCGCGTCGCCATCAACCTCGTCTCCGGCTGGTTCCGTGGCGAGTTCCACGCCATCGGCGAACATTGGCTCGACCATGACGAGCGCTACCGCCGCTCGGAGGAATTCATCCGTGCGCTGCGCGGAATCTGGACGGAAGACAGCTTCACCTTCCGTGGCGATTTCTACCGCTTCAACGAATACTCTTTGAAGCCGAAGCCGCCACAACTGCCCGAAATCTTCCAGGGCGGTTCCTCGCGCGCCGCACGTGACATGGCATCGCGCGTTTCAGACTGGTACTTCACCAACGGCAACACGCCGGCCGAGATCGCCAAGCAGGTCGACGACCTCAAGTCCAAGGCCAAGGCCAATCACCATTCCGTCAAGGTCGGCGTCAACGCCTTCGCCATCGTCCGCGAGACCGAGGAAGAGGCCAAGGCGGTGCTTGCCGAGATCATCGGCAAGGCCAATCCCGATGCCGTCAACGCTTTCGGCCACGAGGTCAAGAATGCCGGCAAGGCTTCGCCGGAAGGTGAGGGCAATTGGGCGAAATCCTCCTTCGAGGATCTGGTTCAGTACAATGACGGCTTCCGCTCCAACCTGATCGGCACGCCAAGGCAGGTCGCCGAGCGCATCGTCGACCTGAAGCGCGCCGGCGCCGACCTCATCCTGCTCGGCTTCCTGCATTTCCAGGAAGAGGTCGAGTATTTCGGCAAGCACGTCATCCCGCTCGTTCGCGAGCTGGAGGGCGCCGAGCAGGCAGCGTCACTGGCAGCGGAATAGCCATTTTCAAAAAAGGCAGGCCGGGCAGTCCGGCCTGCGACAGATGAAGGTTCCCGGGCGCTCGATCCATCGAGCGTCAACGAGGTTTTGTGCGCCTGCTGAAGCAAGCGAGGACGATTGGAATGCCGTTGGCCAGTTATGCCCTTGGAATGATGGAGGCCTCGGTCTATGCGCCGGAAGTCTTCGCGCGTGGCTTGCCGTCGGCAGCCCGTCCCGCGCAGTCATCGGAAGGCCAGGCAGAGCCCACGGAGGCGGTCAYGGCCGCCGCCGCTCCGATGCTCTCGCTGCACGGCATCGGCCTGTCGTTCGGCGGCGTCGTCGCACTGGCCGATATCGACCTGTCGGTTCTATCAGGCGAAATCCGCGCCATTATCGGCCCGAACGGCGCCGGCAAGAGTTCGCTGATCAACGTCATCAGCGGCGTCTACCGGCCGGATCGCGGCCATGTCCAGCTCGATGGCGTCAGTTATGCCCAGGTCCCGACGCAGCGGCTGGCGCATCTCGGCGTCGCCAGGACCTTTCAGAACCTTGCTCTGTTCAAGGGCCTCAGCGTCCTCGACAATGTAGCGTCAGGCCTCGCCTACAAGGTTCGTTCCAATTTCGCTGGCCAGGTGCTCGGCATCGGCCGCTCGCGTGGCGAGCAGCGCGACTTTCTCAGCCGCGCCGACCAGATCCTCGAATTCCTCGACCTTACCGCTGTTCGTGATCGCCTCGTCGGC
Organism: Mesorhizobium sp. P3_A9; assembly: GCF_056402975.1. NCBI lineage: Bacteria > Pseudomonadati > Pseudomonadota > Alphaproteobacteria > Hyphomicrobiales > Phyllobacteriaceae > Mesorhizobium > Mesorhizobium sp. P3_A9. The sequence goes on from NZ_JBFUGJ010000065.1 coordinate 22,147, forward strand.
ACGCTGCCTTACGGGCTGCAGAAGCGTGTGGAGCTGGCCCGTGCATTGGTCGCAGAGCCGCGCCTGCTTTTGCTCGACGAACCGATGGCCGGCATGACGGCAAGCGAGAAGAACGAGATGGCAAGTTTCGTGCGCGCCGCGCGCGACCGTTTCGCCACCACCGTCGTTTTGATCGAGCATGATGTCGGCGTCGTCATGGGCCTGTCCGACCGCATCGCCGTTCTCGACTATGGCCGCAAGATTGCCGACGCCACGCCCGACGAAGTTCGCAACGATCAGCGCGTCATCGACGCCTATCTCGGCGTTGCCCCCGACAATGAGGACGGGGCAGGCATATGATCGCCGATTTCGACTACCAGTTCTTCATCGAAGTGCTCGTCGGCGGCCTGCTCTCCGGCGTCATGTATTCGCTGGTCGCGATCGGCTTCGTGCTGATCTACAAGACCTCGGGCGTGCTCAATTTCGCGCAGGGCGCGATGCTGCTGTTCGCCGCCCTCACCTTCGTCAGCCTTGTCGAGCGCGGCATCCCGTTCGCGCTGGCGCTGGTGATCACCTTCGCCATCATGGTGGCGATGGGGCTTGCGATCGAGCGCACGGTGCTCAGGCCCCTGACCAACAAGCCGCCGATCACTTTGTTCATGGCRACACTCGGCCTGTCCTACATCATCGAGGGCGCCGCCCAGCTGATCTGGGGCACGCAGGTCCACGGCCTCGACCTCGGCATCGAGGACGTGCCGCTGGAAGTCGGCGGCGTGCTGATCAGCC
>NZ_JBFUGJ010000066.1:0-22517 GCF_056402975.1 Mesorhizobium sp. P3_A9
GACCAGCACGACGCGCCCGCCGGCTTTCTGCACGACATCGGCGCCGACCACGGTGTCGATCGTATAATCCGCGCCCTTGACCAGGATGTCGGGCAGAAGCGCCTCGATCAGCGCCAGCGGCGTATCTTCCTCGAAGACAACGACGGCATCGACCGAAGCCAAGGCCGCGAGCACGCAGGCGCGGTCATGCTGGTCGTTGACCGGCCGACCCGGCCCTTTCAGCCGCCGCACCGAGGCATCGCTGTTGAGGCCGAGCACCAGCCGGTCGCACTGGCTGCGCGCCGCGTGCAGCAGGCTGACATGGCCGGCATGCAGGATATCGAAGCAGCCATTGGTGAAGCCGACGCTGAGGCCCTCTTCCTTCCACGCCGTGACCATGCGCGCGGCCGACGCAGCATCGAGGATGGCATCCTTGTGGGCGGTCGGTCCGTGCGAGCGGAACAGCGCGCCGGTGAGTTCCTCGACCGTCAGCCGCGCGGTGCCGCGCTTGCCGACCACGACGCCGCCGGCGGCATTGGCGATCGAGGCCGCCGCGGCCGGATCGGCACCCGATGCGAGTGCCAGCGCAAACGTCGCGATCACCGTGTCGCCGGCGCCCGAGACGTCGAACACTTCGCGCGCCTGGGTGGCGATGTGGCGCGCCTCATCCGGACCGACGACGCTCATGCCCTTTTCGCTGCGGGTGGCGACGACGAAGTCGAAGCCGTGAGCCGATATCAACTCCCGCGCGGCCGCGATGATCTCGTCATCGGCGAACACCGCATGGCCGACAGCCTCGCCAAGCTCCTTGCGGTTGGGGGTGATGGCGGTCGCGCCGGTATAGCGCGCATAGTCGCGGCCCTTCGGGTCGACCAGCACCGGCTTGCCCGCCTCGCGGCAGATSGMGATCAGSTCRSCRGCRACGCCGTCGAGCARKATGCCCTTGCCGTARTCGGACAGGATGACGATGTCGGCTTGCGCGAGTGCAGCGCGGAAATGCCGGATCAGCCCCGCCCGCTCCGCCTCGTCCAGCGGCTTGATCTCTTCCTCATCGAAACGCAGCACYTGCTGGTTGAGSGCGCTGAASCKGCTCTTCGACGAGGTCATGCGGCCGCGTTGCTGCGACAGCCCCACTGTCTCGGCGCCAAGCTCGCCAAGCATCCGCACCAGGCTGTCGCCGGCGGTGTCGGTGCCGATCACCGAGACCGGAATGGCACGCGCGCCGAGCGAGATGATGTTGGCCACGACATTGCCGGCGCCGCCCATTGCCGAGCTTTCGCCGCGCCCGTGCAGCACCGGGATGGGCGCCTCCGGCGAAATCCGCTCGATGACGCCGTTGACGAAACGGTCGAGGATGAGGTCGCCGACCACCAGCACGGTGACGCCGCCAAAGCGCGCAATGGCGCGGTGCAAGGGTTCGGGCGAAGGCGGATTGTGCTTGATCATGTCACTGGCAATGTGTGGAAAGGCTGATCTCTGTCGTGCTGAAAATTGTCAATTTACGGGCCGGGTCGTTCATGCCTGCCGATATACCGCAAATCCACCCAGCGCAACGTCAGGAAGCCACTGTTCGAAGCGTCAGCTCTTCTGCAGGGCAACGTGAACGCCAAGCCCGACCAGCACCGCGCCGCCGGCCCGCTGCATCAGCCGCTGCGCCCGGCTCGAACGCCGCAGCCGCCCGATCACCAGGCCAGCGAGGAAGACGCAGACGATGTCGGCCGAGGAGAACATCAAATTGACGATGGTGCCGAGCACGACGAATTGCAGCCAGACCGGAAGCGCGGCCGAGGCGTCGATGAACTGCGGCAGGAAGGCCATGAAGAAGATCGCCGTCTTGGGATTGAGCACCTCGACGGTGATGCTCTCGAAAAACGCGCGGCGCGCCGATTTGCGCTCGAGGACCGGCAACGCCACATCGCCCTCGACGCGCTTGCGAAACAACGCAACGCCGAGCCAGATCAGATAGAGCGCGCCGACCAGCTTGACCGCCATGTAGAGCGGCGGCACGGCATGGAACAGCACCGACAGGCCGGCGGCGGCGGCAAAGACATGCACGTAGCCGCCGAGATGGATGCCAAGTGCCGCCGTCAGTCCCGACCAGCGCCCGCGCGCCATCGTCTGCGCCGCAGCATAGAGCATGGCCGGACCGGGAATGTAGGCGAAGATCGCCGTGGTGGCGAAAAACGCGATGAGCATTTCGGTCGACGGCATTTTTTGTCCCTTGTGATCCTGCCCTGCAGGCCGTTCAGTCAGCCCGTGGGATAGCTTTGGATTGGCCTGTGCGGACAACCGCGATGAAAGCCGACATGACTTTTTTGTGGAATGACGGACTGAATGCGCCAATGCGCGCACCTGGTTCGAAATAGGCTGAGGATTCCAGGATATCGTGATTGTATTCGTCGACTATGACCCAAAGGGGGATAGGGTCAAGCCCGGCGCGGCGGCGTTCTATTTCTGGAACGCCAACAGCAACGCGATCGCGGCCCGGCGGCGTAGAGGTGATTGCAAGGATGAAGAGGTTCGTGCCGCCGGCTTTCCCCGGAAGGACAGCCACGAAGGCGACAGGTCGTGTCTTACGACCTTCGGTCTCGCCGCCTCCATGTTGGCGATACCACAGATATGGATATCGCCAGACGTCGGCGGCATTGGGTTTAATCACGATCCAACTCGGCAGCGTAATCTTCAAGCATCTCGACATGTTCGGATGGAGCGTCCTCCGCCGCGTAAGCGCGGCGGCTGTCATTGACGAAGCGAGCCTCGTAAGCCTCGATGCTCATCAGGACGTATCTCGGCTTGTTGTGACGGGTGATGGAGACCGGTTGCTGGCTAGCAGCCGCTAGCACATCGCCCAGATTCTGCTTCAGATCGGTGGATGGATAGTGTTTCATCGGGCACTCCGTTTTGTCCATATTAGACAAAACAGACAAAAAGGACAAGCGCACGACGTGGCGGACAGCGACAGCGCCTGCTTTATCGACAGCCTCGCCAGCCTCCCTTATAAGGACCGGAATCGCAAGCAACCAGAGGCCTTCATGATCATCGTCACGGGCGGCGCCGGCATGATCGGCTCGAACATCGTCGCCGCGCTCAATGCCGAAGGCCATGACGACATCCTCGTCGTCGACGACCTCACCGACGGCCACAAGATCGCCAATCTCGCCGATCTCAGCATATCAGACTATCTCGACAAGGGCGATTTTCTGTCTCGCATCGAGGCCGGCTCGCTTGGCCGCATCGAGGCCGTCTTCCACCAGGGCGCCTGCTCGACCACCACCGAATGGAACGGCAAGTTCATGATGGAGGTGAATTTTGCGTATTCGAAGCGGCTGCTGCATGCCTGCCAGGCGCTGCGCGTGCCCTTCCTCTACGCCTCTTCGGCCTCCGTCTATGGCGGCGGTTCGGAGTTTCGCGAGGAGCCGGCGCTGGAGCGGCCACTCAATGTCTACGCCTATTCGAAGAAACTGTTCGACGACTATGTCAGGCGCACCGTCTTCGACACCGATCATTCTCAGGTCGCGGGCCTGCGCTATTTCAACGTCTATGGCCCGCGCGAGGCCCACAAGGGCGCCATGGCCTCGGTCGCCTTCCATCTGTTCAACCAGGTCGAGCGCGGCGAAAACCCGAAATTGTTCGGCGCTTACGATGGCTTCGGCCCGGGAGAACAAAGCCGCGACTTCATTCATGTCGGCGATGTCGCCGACGTCAATCTGTGGCTGTGGAAGCGCGGCTCGAGCGGCATATTCAATTGCGGCACCGGCCGCGCCCAGCCTTTCCGCGCCATCGCCGAAACGGTCATCGATACGCTGGGCAAGGGCGAGATCGAGTTCATCGCCTTTCCCGACCACCTCAAGGGCAGCTACCAGAGCTTCACGCAAGCTGATATGTCCCGTTTGCATGCGGCCGGTTACAACGGCCAGTTCCGGACAGTGGAAACCGGTGTCAGAGACTATGTCGAATGGCTGAAAGCCCAACGATCCTCGTGATCGGCCCACGCTGGGTGGGCGACATGGTGATGGCGCAGTGCCTGTTTTCGGCGCTGAAGGAGCTCTATCCCAACGCCGCGATCGACGTGCTGGCGCCGGCCTGGGCGGCACCGCTGGTCAAGCGCATGCCCGAGATCCGCCAGCAGATCGACTTTCCGCTCAAGCCCGGCGCGCTCGAATTCACCCATCGCCGCCGCTTCGGCCGCCTGCTGCGTGGTCGCTATGACATGGCCTATATCCTGCCGGGCAGCTGGAAATCGGCATTGATCCCGTTCTTTGCCCGCATTCCGCGCCGTTTCGGCCATCTGCGCGAGATGCGCTATGGCCTTTTGACCGACATCGTACCACTGCCGGATGCCGTGAAACGGCGCACCGCGCAGGCCTATTTCAGCCTCGCCAAGGGCGGCAGTTTTCGCGCGCCTCATCTGACCGTGGATGCCGGCAACCAGACCGCTTTGCTCGACCGTTTCGGGCTGGCGCCGCAGAAATTCGCGGCCCTGATGCCCGGCGCCGAATTCGGCCCTGCCAAGCGCTGGTCGAGCGAAAGCTATGCCGGCCTTGCCCGCGAGTTCATGGGTAAGGGTTTGAAAGTCGCGCTGTTCGGTTCGAAGAACGACCGCGACGTGACGGCGGAGATAGCAAGCCTTGCCCCGGGCGTCGTCGACCTCGCCGGTCAGACGCGGCTGGAGGACGCCATCGACCTGATCGCGGCGGCGCGCCTGGCGGTCTCCAACGACAGCGGGCTGATGCATGTGGCGGCAGGTGTCGGCACGCCGATCGTCGCCGTCTACGGGTCGACCTCGCCTGAGAACACGCCGCCGCTGGCGGAACGGCGCGAGCTGGTCTGGCTCGGCCTGTCCTGTTCGCCCTGCCACCAAAAGGTCTGCCCGCTCGGCCATCTCAACTGCCTGAAGACATTGGAAGTCGGACAGGTCACAGCGGCGGCGGACCGGCTGCTGGAACTCCCGGCCGCGGCATGAAGGTCCTCATAGTCAAGACATCGTCGATGGGCGATGTCATCCACACCTTTCCGGCCGTCGAGGATGCCAGCCTGAACCGGCCGGACGTGTCCTTCGACTGGTGCGTCGAAGAGGCGTTCGCCGGCATTGTCGCATTGCATCCGGCGATCGGCAGGGTCCACACGGTCGCCATCCGGCGCTGGCGCAAGGCGCTGTTCAGTGGCGGCACCTGGCGCGAGGCGGCCGCGCTACGCCGCACCTTGCGCGAATGCCGTTACGACCTTGTCATCGATGCACAGGGCCTGCTGAAATCGGCGCTGGTGGCGCGGCAGGCGGGCGCCCCTATTGCCGGCTTCGACCGGTCGAGCGCGCGCGAACCCTCGGCGACGCTGTTCTACGACGTCACCTACGGCGTGCCGCGCGACCTGCACGCCATCGAGCGGACACGCCGGCTGTTCGGACTGGCGCTTGGCTACCAGCCCGATCTGTCGACGCTCGCTTCAGGCATTGTGCCGCCACCCGGCGGTCTCGCCGGCATCACCGGAAAAACCGCCTTCCTGCTGCACGGCACCAGCCGCGAGGACAAGAAATGGCCGGTCGAAAACTGGATCGGAACCGCCCGCCTGCTGGTCGAGCGCGGCATGACGCCGGTTACCACCTGGTCGAACGAGCGTGAGAAGACCGTGGCGGAGGCAATCGCCAAGGCCGTGCCGTCCACGGTCGTGGTGCCGAAATCGCCACTGGCAGACATCGCCGCCATCCTCGGCCGCTCGCCCCTGGTGATCGGCGCCGACACCGGCCTGACCCATCTCGCCAGCGCCTTCGGCCTGCCGACGGTTGCTGTATTTTTGGCGACCGAGCCGGGTTTGACGGGTCCCCGTGGGCCCTATGCATCAACGCTGCTGGCCACGGCAGGTGCGCGTGTGACACCGGCTGAGGTGGTGGCGGAGGCTGAAAGGCTGCTTGATCTTAAATTGCAAACGCCGGCCTAGGACCTTTCAGAATTCGCTCTGGCGAGTCGAATAGGGTGGTTTTCGAGAACCGGAGCGGAGCGTACTTTAAAGTACGTGAGCACCGGAAGCGCAGAAAACCGCGCTAGTCGGCCGCCAGAGTAGAATTATCAAAGGTCCTAGATAAACTGCAACTTGACGATCTCGTACCCCCTGGCACCGCCGGGCGCATTGACCTCGATGGCGTCGCCGACTGCCTTGCCGATCAGCGCGCGTGCGATCGGCGACGAGATCGAGATGCGGCCGGACTTCACGTCCGCTTCCTGGTCGCCGACGATCTGGTAGGTCTTCTTTTCCTCGGTGTCCTCGTCGACCAACACCACGGTGGCGCCGAACTTGACCTTGTCGCCGCTGAGCTTGGTGACGTCGATCACCTCGGCCCGGGCGATGTAGTCCTCGAGTTCGTTGACGCGGCCCTCATTGAGGCTCTGCGCCTCTTTAGCGGCATGATATTCGGCATTTTCGGACAGGTCGCCATGCGAGCGCGCCTCGGAGATCGCCTCGATGATGCGCGGCCGCTCTTCCTGCTGGCGCCAACGCAGCTCTTCCTTCAATGACGCGAACCCCTCGCCTGTCATCGGGACCTTGTTCATGATGCCTGACCTTTCCTGCCGCCACCCCCGCGTTTCGGGGAAAGCCTTGTCGATGGGTACAAAAAGAAAACGGTCCGGCAGCCTCGGGCTAACGGAACCGTTTCACCGCAATTTCCCAAGATATAGCAATCTTTCCGGGTTTTTCACGCCCAAAAATCGGTTTTGCAAAAATCATCCCCGCTTTCARCGAGACAGGGGCAGCAAAAAGCGGCCGCGATCGCTCGCGGCCGCTTCGGAAAGCCCTTGGGCCTGATCAGCTCCGCATGAAATGGTCGATCTGCTCGGACAGCATGCCGTATTCGCGCGATCCCTTGCCGGTGCGCTTCTCGATTTCCATCAGCTGCTGCTGGGCGCCGGCCAGATCGCCGATCTGCAGATGCGCCTCGCCGAGATATTCGCGCACCAGCGTGTAGTTCGGATCGATGCGCAGCGCTTCCTCGTAATAGCCGAGGCCGACGGTGACCCGGCCGGAATGGCGGTGCGAATAGCCGAGATAGTTGAGGATGCGCGGATCCTGCTTGTTGGCGGCGAGGCTCAGCACTGCGATCGCCTCGTCATAGCGGCCAGCCATCGCCAGCGCATGACCGGCATCATAGATGCTGTCGTCGTCCAGCATGCCTTCCTGGGGATTGACGCACTTTTTCTTCTTCTTGTCCCAGACTTGCCCCTTTTTGCACTGGGTGACGGTTTCATCGCTGCCACCGCCACTGCCCGCCGCGTACACCGGGACGGCGAAGAACTGCAGCGCGACAAGGGCAGTCGCCGCCTGGATCAGCATTCTTTTATGCATCGAAGCCTCCTTGAGGGGTGAGAATGCAACACTAACGCCAAGCGCCCCGCATTTCATCCCGGAAAAAAGTACTTGCGGAGAACATCAGGTGACGGATGCCGCAAATCCGCTATCATCCGGCAAACGACTGACGGAGACGGCCCGTGCAGCGGCGGCTTGAAAAGGACTGGGACCTTACGATCGGCCCCGACACCGTGCGCCTGTTCATCCTCAAGGCCAAGGCGCTGAGTGCCGCCGTCAACGAGGATTATGCCGACGGCGCCGAGCACGAGGTCGAACTCGACGGCGAGTCCCATGTCAACCACCACCATGACGGCCTCGCCGAGGAGAGCTCTGAAAACCTGACAGAGGAAGAACTGCGCGAGCTGATCAACGACCTCAATGTCGATGAAGCCGCCGAACTGGTGGCACTGGCATGGGTCGGCCGCGGCGACTACGATGCGTCCGAGTGGGCGGATGCGCTGGCCGCGGCGCGAGAACGCGCCAACAAGCGCACGGCCAAATATCTGCTTGGCATGCCGCTGCTTGCCGATTGGCTGGAGGAAGGCCTTGAAGCGATCGGCGCGTAACGGCGTGGTTACCGTTCGTGATGGGCTGAAGGCAACCTCCGGGCGCGCGCGCCGTTGACGGCGATGGGGTCGTCTGTCTTTTCCCGAATATATTGGATTGCACTGGCTATGGCCGTCACCGCTTTGCTGGTGACGCCTGCCGATGCCAGACATCGTCACAAGCATCACAGGCCACTGACACCGAGGGTGGAGCAGCCGTTGACACCGCGGGTCGACCAGCCGTTGAAGCCGCGTGGCCGCCATAAGGCGAAATCGCGAGTGGAGCAGCAGTCCACGCCGAAACCGGCTCCGCAGAAAACGCAAAATCCCCCGCCATCGTCGCTAACGCCACCGCCTCCAGCATCATCCCCACCGCTGCCATCACCTGCCGATGCTCCGGTGCCTGAACCGCGTCCCGCAGCCGCCGCAAAGACGGAAGAACAGAAGACCGACGTTCCCAGGACCGACGGTCCCAAAACAGACGGCCCCAAGACAGACGGCCCCAAGACAGACACAACGTCCGACCAGTTCAATGAAGAAAAGTCGCGTCAGAAAAAGCAGGCGCGGCCCGAACCGTCGGCTCCAGAGCCGCCAGCCGATACGGAAAGCGAGCCGGAACCGCCAGCCGACGTACCGACCCCGACGCCAAAGCCCGACATTGAGGAACCTGAGGCCCAGCCGCCGGCCGTTGCCCCACAGCCACCGCCAAAGCCGGCGGATGCCGGCGACAAGAAGATGCTGCCAGATCCGCGCTCGGCCGACCGGCCTGCCGACAAGATGCCCGCCGAGGAAGTCGCTTGCCGCGAGCGGCTGAAGGCGCTCGGCGTCGAATTCGAGGAGCACAAGGCGGAAAGCAATCCCGAAATCGGCTGCTCGATCCCCTATCCGATCGTCATCAAGACGCTCAACAAGTCGGTCGCCATCGGTCCTGCCACCGAGCTCAATTGCTCAATGGCCGAGGCGGCCGCCCGCTTCACCGCCGATGTCATCCAGCCAGCCGCCAAGGCGGAATTCGGCACCGAGTTGAAGTCCATCAGCCAGGCCTCGGCTTTTGTCTGCCGGCCGCGCCACGGCACCAGGAAACTGTCGGAGCACGCCTTCGGCAACGCGCTCGACATCGGCAGCTTCACACTCTCCGACGGAAAGAAGATCGAGATCGGCCCTACCCCGCCGGAGAAGGACGCCAAATTCCTCAACGCCGTACGCAAGGCCGCCTGCGGTCCGTTCAAGACCGTGCTTGGACCGGGTGCCGACGCCGATCACGCCTTGCATTTCCACCTCGATCTCGAGCCGCGCAAACATGGCGGCACGTTTTGCCAGTGAGCACGCCGTAAATCCGCATGCCGCATTTCCGCCGCAGGCGTGAACGCGGACGCTGAGCTTTCCTTTACCCTTGATCGTTAAAATGCCGGATATCTGGGAATAGGGATTCCGCCGATGGCCGGAACATTCCGCGCCGCCGCGAGGGTTGCGCGCCGATCAAAACCCGTAGCCATAGTGGCTGCCGGCCTTGCGCTGGCTGCGGTTTCGGCTTGCAACACCGGCAGCGTGCTGTCGTTGCAGCCAGCTGTCGATGTCGGCGCGCAAACATCGGCCGTACCGCAATATACGGGCATGCAGAAACTTGTCCCGTCCAATCCCTACATGACGCAGGCCGCCTATCCGCGCATGGAYGAGCCGATGTCGCCGGTCGAGCAGATACCGGCCAGCGAAACCGATTGCCGCCGMGAGCTGAAGCGCCTCGATGTCGCCTACACCGACCTGGCGCCGATCCATGAAGGCCAGTGCGGCATCGATTTTCCCGTAAARGTCACGGCCATCGGCAGCATCCAGATGAAGCCCGCCGCSACSCTGACCTGCGACATGGCCGCCACCTTCGCCGSCTGGACGAAGAAYGARYTSGTTCCSTCCGCSCGCTGGCGCTAYTTCTCCGGCGTCARGACCATCCACCAGGGCTCCAGCTATTCCTGCCGAAACATCGCCGGCGAAGGTGTYYTGTCSGAGCAYGGCAAGGGCAATGCGCTSGACGTSATGRGCATCGARCTCAACAATGGCGACGACATCGACGTGCGCAAGCCYGGCCTGTTTGCCTTCCGCACGCGCGGCTTCCTCAACAATGTTCGCGCCGACGGCTGCCAGTATTTCACCACCGTGCTCGGCCCCGGCTACAATTACGACCACCGCAACCATTTCCACTTCGACATCAAGAACCGCAAGAACGGTTATCGCGCCTGCCGGTAGGAAAAGATCAGGCGTCACCGGTGGATGCGATGATTTGCCGAGCCACCAGGTCCTGGATGCGCCAGAGATTCTTGTCGCGGATACCGCTTTCCTCCAGCTTGCTGACGGTCCGGAACAGATACTGCGCCGAAGAGCCCCAGTGTCCCGCGGCTCGCGCCAGCATGTCCGCAACCTGCTCCAACGGCAACCGTCCGGCATAGGCCCTGCCGTCCGGCGCGGCGACGAAAGCCAGGGCGCGCAGCGGACCCTCGTTGGTCTTGACCTTGATCCAGCAAGGCACGTTGGTTGGCGGGTTGGCATCGATCTCGCGGCGCATCAGCTGGCCGAGTTGCCCAAAATGGTCTTCTGCGGGCAGACGGTAAACGATGCCGTTGCAGCTGCCGCCGCGATCGAGCGCCAACATCAGGGCCGGCAATTGGCGCGTTCCGCGCCAGCGTGTCAGTTTCAGGCAGAATGAGCGATGCCATCCTGGCGCCGTGGCCGGGCGCTGCTCGACAGGAACGAATTCGGGATTCCAGATCAGCGAGCCGTAGGCAAACACCCACAGCGCCTCAGGCCGGTATTGCGACAAGAGTTGCTCGACAAGGCCGTCGAACTCCGCGTCGGTATGTTCGGTTGTTCCAGGCTCGGGGCCGGGATCAGGTTCGATACGTTCGACCCTCGCGACAAGGTCGGCGGTCAGCGCCATCGATCTGCGGCCTRCCGGCTTCCGCTTCATTCCTGCCCCCACACAAAAACGATAGCTGACGATAAACCGGCTCTGCATCGCTGGCCATTGATTTCCCGGGGCCGTCAGGCAACAGATACCGCACGAACCGAGCCTCCTTCATGAGCCAACGAAGCCTTCGGCGACGCGCGACAATCTGGCTGGCGTCCTTGCTGGGTGCCTGGTTCGCGCTKGCCTATSTCGCSGCGCCGGAATTCTGGACGTTCCGGGAGCGTGGCTTTCGCGACCAGCGCTTCGAAATGGTGACGCACACGCCGCAAGGCATTCCSGGCGAYCCGATCAATGTCGGCCTTGTCGGTACGGAAAAGGAAGTGGTCCATGCCTTCGCCGTCGCCGGCTGGGACACCGCCGATGCCATCACCTTGAGAACCGCCATCGATATCGGCGAGAGCGTCCTGTTTTCCCGCCCCTATCCCGATGCGCCGATGAGCCGCCTGCTGTTCGAGGGCCGCGCCCAGGATCTCGCTTTCGAGAAGCCGGTCGGCGACAGTGCCGACCGGCGCCACCACGTCCGTTTCTGGCAGACGGATACGATCGGTGACGACGGTCGCCCGCTCTGGCTGGGCTCCGCCAGTTTCGATCGCGGCGTTGGGCTGAGCCACGACACCGGCGCGATCACCCATCACATCGGTCCCGACATCGATGCCGAACGCGACTTCCTGATCGGCGACCTCAGTGCAGCCGGCCTGCTGGCATCGACCAGCGATATGGGCGGCATCGGCGCCACCAAAACCGGCCGCAATGGCGGCGGCGACCCCTATTTCACCGACGGCAAGGCGATCATCGGCGTGCTGAAGCAGTTGCAGTGATCTAAACAGCAAGCATCAGGTCGTGCGGATCACGATCTTGCCGAACGGCCCTTTCTCCAGATGCTGCAAGGCCTGCGGCACCTCGTCAAAGCCGAAGACCCTGTCGATGACCGGCTTGATGCCGAGCGCCTCGATCGCCTGGTTCATTCGCTCGAAGGACCGGCGATGGCCGATCGACAGGCCCTGCACGGTGATGCGGTTGCGCATGAAGGGCATTATCGGGAAACTGAGTTCCATCGAACCCAGAAGACCGATGATCGACAGCCGGCCATCGGCGGCCAGCGCATTCAGCGATTGCCGCGCATTGTCGCCGCCGACCATTTCCAGAATGTGGTTGACGCCCAGCCCATCGGTCAGCTTACGCGCGGCCTCGTCCCATGCCGGCTGCGTGAGATAATTGATCCCTTGCCAGGCGCCGAGCTTTCTTGCCCGCTCAAGCTTCTCGTCGCTGCTCGAGGTGACGATGGCGCGCAGGCCGAATGCCCTGGCGAACTGCAGCGCAAACAGCGACACGCCGCCAGTGCCCTGGATGAGAATGGTCTGGCCCGCCACCGGCCTTGTCGCCTCGGCCATCGCGAACCAGGCCGTCAGCGCCGCGATCGGCAGCGTCGCCGCCTCGACATCGCTGAGCGATGGCGGCGCCAGCACCGCGGCATCCTCGCCGAAGACAACATGATCGGAGAGCATGCCCGACAGCGAGGAACCAAGCGTATGCTTGTGCAGCACCGGCGGGGCGTCGCCATCCGGCCAATCGGCGATCACCTGGCCAAGCACGCGCTGCCCGACCTGGAAGCGGCTGACCGCGCCGCCGACAGCCACCACCTCACCCACCGCATCCGATGTCGGCACGAAGGGAAAGGCGAGGTCGGGGATCAGCGTGCCCTCAACGACCATCTTGTCCTTGTAATTCAGCGACACGGCTTTCGTGCGCACCAGAAGCTCGTGCGGGCCGGGTTCGGGAATCTTGCCGGTCACCTGGTTCACCCTGGACAGGCCGAAACCGCTCATCTGCCAGGATCTGTTGATTTGGGTGCTCATGTCCTTCGCGCTCCTTTGATTGATGGCCACGCGAGACATTTATGCTTTTCGACTATAGAAAATAGGGCTCCCATGCGGCATATTGGATGACTGATTGAGGACTAGAATTCGCCAATTGGAATCATCATGGAATCGACGGACCTGCAAGGCATCGTCGCATTCGTCCAGGCCGTGGAGGCTGGCAGCTTCACCGGCGCCGGCGAACGGCTGCATGTGACGAAGTCGGCGATCGGCAAGTCGATCGCGCAATTGGAGCTGCGGCTTGGCGTTCGCCTGCTCAACCGCACCACCCGCAGCCTCAGTACGACCAGCGAAGGCATGAGCTACTATGAGGCCTGCGTCAGGGCGCTGGCCGAGATCGAGGCGGCGCAGTCATTGCTCGCCGCGCGCCGGCAGATCCCGTCCGGCCGGCTGCGCATCGATGTACCGCTCGCCTTTGGTCGCCGCTGCGTCGCCCCCGTTCTGTTCGAGATTTCGAGGAACTTCCCCGAGCTGACGGTCGAAATCTCCTTCAACGACCGCCGCGTCGACCTGATCGAGGAAGGCATCGACCTCGCCATCCGCATGGGCGAACTGGACGACAGCCTGTCGCTCGCGGCCAGACGCATCTATGCCCAACGCTCGGCCATCTGTGCCGCCCCCGCCTATCTCAGGGAACACGGCTCGCCGCAATCGGTTGAGGATCTCACCCATCACAGCGTCATCGGTTACGGCCGCGAGGGTGTTGTCCGCCCCTGGGTGATCAGGCATGGCGACGGCCATCTGACGACCTTTGTCCCCAAGGCGCGTCTGGTTCTCGGCCATGGCGAACCGATGCTCGACGCCGCCCTTGCCGGTTGCGGCATCGCCTTCCTGCCGACATGGCTGGCAGCCGAAAGCCTCAGGCATGGCGACCTCGAAATGGTCCTATCCGACTGTCTCGTGGAAAACATTGTCGTGCATGCCGTCTGGCCGGTGACACGCACGCTCACGCCAAAGGTGCGGGTTGTCGTCGACGCTCTTGTCGAACACTTTTCGGCGCCAGCCTGGGACAACGCCTGAATGACGCGACTGTCATTTTCTAAAAATGGCCAATGCATGTCACACAAAAGTGGTCCCGGTTTTGGGACAATGACATGCATCAAAACTAAAGACTGAAAGCGCGGCGCGCTTAATCCGTTTACGCGCGATGCGCTTTCACTATTTTCGAGCGGCCCACCGCAATGCTATTGAGCCCTCATGCTATACGTTGAAATTGCTATCGTGGTCGTCCTCATCTGTGTGAACGGCCTTCTGGCGATGTCCGAACTCGCTATCGTTTCATCACGCCCGGCACGGCTCAAGGCGATGATCGACCGCGGCGTCAATGGCGCCGGCCGTGCGCTGGATCTTGGTTCGAATCCCGGCAAGTTCCTGTCCTCTGTGCAGATCGGCATCACCCTGGTCGGCGTGCTCTCCGGCGCCTTCTCCGGCGCCACGCTGGGTGACCGGCTGTCGGTGTATCTGGCCTCGATGGGCATGCGCGAAAGCGTCGCCGACCCGCTCGGCGTCGGCATTGTCGTTGCCATCATCACCTATTTCTCGCTGATCGTCGGCGAACTGGTGCCCAAGCAGATCGCGCTGCGCGACCCGGAGCGCGTTGCCGCCYGGGCCGCTCCGGCCATGACCATCCTCGCCAACATCTCGGCCCCGCTGGTGTTCCTGCTCGACATYTCCGGCCGCGCCATATTGTGGCTGCTTGGCCAGCGYGGCGAAAGCGAGGAGAAGGTCACCGACGAGGAGATCAAGATGCTGGTCGCCGAGGCCGAGCATCAYGGCACCATCGAATCCGACGAGCGGCGCATGATCGCCGGCGTCATGCGGCTYGGCGACCGCGCSGTGCGCGCGGTGATGACGCCGCGCACCGAGGTCGACTGGATCAATCTGCAGTCCGACGACACCACGATCCGCAAGCTCCTGATGGAAACCCAACATTCGCGCCTGCCGGCCGGCGACGGCGGCGTCGACGTCATGGTCGGCGTCGTCCAGACGCGCGACGTGCTGGCCGCGATCCTTGCCGGCCGCACGCTCGACCCGCGCAAGCATGTGCGCGCAGCCCCCATCGTCTACGACCAGGCCGACGCGCTCGACGTGCTGCACAAGCTCAAGGAATCCGACGTGCCGATGGCGCTGGTGCATGACGAATACGGCCATTTCGAAGGTATCGTCACGCCGGCCGACATTCTCGAAGCCATCACCGGCGTGTTCCGCGCCGACCTCGATGCCGGCGACGAGGAAAACGCAGTCAAGCGCGAGGACGGCTCATGGCTGCTCGCCGGCTATATGCAGGCCGACGAGATGGCCGAGATCCTGGGCATCGACCTGCCCGAAAACCGCGACTACGAGACCGTCGCCGGCTATGTGCTGTCGCACATGCACCATCTGCCGGCGACCGGCGAATGCGTCGACGCGCAAGGCTGGCGCTTCGAGGTGGTCGACCTCGATGGCCGCCGCATCGACAAGCTGATCGCCACCCGCCTGCCCGGTAGCCAACGCGAAGCGGTGCGCTGATCGTTCGATCCCCAATATCTACCGCTCCGTGAAGGCGCGAGCGAAGGAATCGAGCATCGGCCGTGCCAGATACTCGAAGAATGTCCGGTTGCCAGTGTTGATGAACGCCTCGACAGGCGTTCCCGGATAAAGCTGCTCGGGCCTCACGCCGGAGGGCAACGCGGCGGCAATCTTCAATCTGGCGCGGAAATAGGGCTCGTGCGTGACCTGGTCGATGAGCCGGTCCGCGGAAATTTGTGTCACGGTGGCTGAAACCTCTGGGGTGAGCCGCATGTTCAAGGCGGACAATCGCAGTTTCGCCGGCTGGCCGACACGGACCTGATCGATGTCTTTTGGCCGCAGCCTTGCATCGACGATCAGGTCAGGTGATGTAGGCAGGATCTCCATGATCTTTTCGCCGGGGGCAATCACGCTGCCTTTGGAATTGTAGGTCGACGAGACGACTATGCCCGCCGCCGGCGCCTTGATCGTCGTTCGCCGCAGCACCGCCTCCGCCGCCCTGATCTGTTCCTCGATGTCGGCCAGGTTGGCGCGAACCTCGTCCAACTTGGTCAGTGCCTCCTCCACACGCTGTGTTGTCAGGTGCTCGGTCTGCCCTTGGGCCTCGACGATCTGGGTGTTGGCCGTTGCAAGATTGGCCTCCAGCGCCCCGGCCTGCCCGACGAGATCCGCTTCGCTGCGCAAAAGCTGGGAGTATTCGGTACGATTGGTGAGGCCCCTGTCCAGCAGGCTGGTCTTGATGCCGAGCTCCTTCTTCACCAGTTCCACCTGTTGCTGAATGGCCTGTTTCTGGGCCTGCAATCCCACGACCGACTGTCGATGCATGGCGACCCGTTGGACGAGGATCGATTGTTCCGATCGAAATCGGGCGAGCCTGGCGTCGAATTCCTTCTGCTGTTCTCGAACCAGCGTCTCGAAATCGTGCTGGAACGGTGCTGGCGCCGCTTCGGTGATTGGCGCCAGCCGATCCAATCCGTCGCGTTCCGCCTCCAGCCGCGCCGCGCCCGCCCTGAGCGCGACCGACTGTCTCGTCAATCGGTTGAGCTTTGCGCGCGCGGCTGTTGGATCCAGCACGATCAGATCCTGGGCCTGCTCCACGCGATCGCCTTCATGGACCAGCAATTCCTGGATGATGCCGCCCTCGGGATGCTGGATCAGGATGTTTCCGCCGGTCGCCGAGATCGTCCCTTGCGTGATCACCGCTCCCGACAAGGGCGCGCTGACGGACCAATAGCCAAAGCAAGCTAGCAATAGCGCTATTGCCGCGTATCCGGCGGATGCCACACGCCTTATGTCGGTGCGCGGACTGACTTCCCGGGCGAGGCTCTGGACTGCCATGGTCTATGATCCGAAGCGGGTGTTGTGCGTGCGAAGCGTCGCGGCAAACGACCCTGTCACCACCGGATTCTGCCGGGGAATGCCGTTGCCGGCGCCCGTGCTGGCCCCAGACTGCCGCAACACCTCGCCACTGGGGCCGAAGGCTTCGATCACGCCGCCGCGCAAAAGCATCACGCGGTCACAGGAGGCAGCAATCGAAGGGCGGTGGGTGATGACGATGATCGTGACGCCGGCCGCTTTCGCGGCGGAAAGCACCGCTTCGAGCGCTGCTTCGCCCGCGCCATCGAGATGGGCGTTGGGCTCATCCAGGACGAGAATCCTGGGAGCGCCGTAGAAGGCGCGCGCCAGCCCGATCCTCTGGCGCTCGCCGCCCGACAAATTTCTGTCCAACGGACCTATCAATGTCTGGTAGCCGTCCCGCTGCGCCAGGATCAGGTCATGCGCCGCGGCCCGGCTTGCTGCCTCGATGATCGAGGCGTCATCTGCATGGGGGTCGAAGCGGGCGACGTTCTGCGCGATCGATCCTGGGAACAGTTCCACCTCCTGCGCGAGGTAGCCGATATGCTTTCCGAGTTGGCTTTCGTCCCAGGTCCTGAGGTCGGCGCCGTCGATCCTGACCGCGCCGCCGGTCGGCCGGGCAGCGCCCACAAGCAACCGCGCCAGCGTCGATTTGCCGGCGCCGCTTGGGCCAACGATGGCCAACGCTTCGCCGGCGCCAATCTGGAAGTTCAGTCGCTTGAGGATGGGTTCGGTGCCGGGCTGCGCATTCGGCGCCATGAAGAAAACGTCCTGCATGGAAATCGCGCCGGTCGGATCGGGCAGGATCAGTTTTCGCGCTTCAGCCGGACGCGCCGCAAGCGCCGTCTCCAGCCGGCTCCACGCTCTGCGGGCATCGGCGATCTGCCGCCAGGCGCCGATCAACTGGTCGAGCGGCTGCAGCGCGCGCGACGACACCAGCGAGGAGGCGAAGATCATGCCTGCCGTCATCTGCCCTTCGAGCACCAACCATGCGCCGGCGCCGAGGATCGCCAGTTGCAGCATCATGCGCAGCGCCCGCGAGGCACCGCTGAAGATCGCATTGGCACTCGAGGAACGGTCATGGAAGGTGAGCGCTGCCGCTACATGCCGTCCCCAGACCTGCGCGGCGTTCTCCACCATGCCCATGGCGCGCAGCGTCTCCGCATTGCGGGCAAAGGCCTGTTCTGCCTGGCTGGCCAAAGCCGAACGCTCCGCGGACAAGGCGTCGTTCCTGCCGATGGCAAGCTGGTTGGCCACGACAAGGAGAAGCAGAAGCGCCGCGCCGGCGACCGTCACCCAAAACAGCACCGGATGGATCAGATACAGCAGGGCGAGAAAGACAGGGGCGAAGGGCAGATCGAACAACACCGCCACGCCGCGCGACCTGATGAAGGCGCAGACCGAGGCGAGGTCGCGCAGCGGCGACAGGCCGCCGGCATATTTTGCGCCAAGCGAAACGGCGAATGTGTCGGCACCCAGCTTCCGGTCGAGGGTCGCCGCGACGCGCTGCGTGTAAACGGCGCGGATCGCATCCAGCAGCCCGAGAACCGCGAGCGCGAGAACCGCAATGGCCGAAAGATAGACGAGCGTCTCGACGCTGGAGGACGGTAGCACGCGGTCATAGACCTGCAGCAGATAGAGCGGGATCACCAACAGCAGGATGTTGATCAACAGCGAGAAGATGCCGACATCGGCGATGGCGCGCATGAAGACCGGACGCAGGCCGGACGGTCCAGTCATTTCCGCATTCCCCGACGCTGCATGATCCCGAGACCTTACGCGTGGCCCCCGTATTCGGAACCGCCATGCAGTGTGCTGCTGGCGATACTGTGCGTGGTGCTGCTGCTGGCGATGTTCAGGGCGTTTGCCGGAGCACTGTCCAGCGTATAGGCGCGGACGTAGTCGATCTTCATCTCGGCCGGCGTGGCCAAATGATCCGGAGGGGTGCCGGCCAGGCCGCCGACCGCGAGATCGACCAGCATGTACATGGGCTTGTTCATGTCGGACGGCGTCGCCGCTTCTGCGACCTGCACACCGTCATAGGTCCAGACGAGCTTGTCCGGCGTCCAGAGCAGGCCATAGGTGTGGAAACCGGCGGGGTCGGAGACACTCACCGTCGATGTGACCTTGGTGTGCGTTCCGGTCTCATTCGAGTGCGCCGTCATGATCAACGAGTTGGGGGCTTGGCCGATTGTCTCCACGACATCGAGCTCCGGCGGCCACGAACCGTCTTCCGGAAGCAGCCAGAAGGCCGGCCAGGCGCCGGCGTGCTCTGGCAGGTCGGCCCGCATTTCGAAATAGCCATAGGTCTGCGAGAAGGTGTCGTGGGTCGTCAGGATGCCTGAGGTGTATTCATAATTGTTGATCAGCGGCTTGATGTCCGCCGGCGCCTGCGCCGCGGTGATGGTGAGCACGCCGTTGTCCACGCTGAACGGGTGGACCGAACTCGTCGGTGCGTAATTGGCGTCGATATACCATTGCAGCTCGTTGTTGCTGGTCAAGGTGCTGCCGTTCGGCGCTCCCCACGAGAAGTTGCTATCCCACGTGCCGCCCTGGCTGTTGTGAAGGTTCAGCGTGTTGAAATCGTCGCTGAAGGACAGGCTCATTGCGGACTTGTCGATCGGCAATTCGAACTGGCCGGGCTGCAGCTTGTCGATGGTCGTGTCCTTGAACTCGAGGATCTCGCCGGATCCGAGGTTCAACAGCACGTTCGATCCCGCCTGGATCATGTTTGAGTGGATGGCGTCGAACGAGGTGAACCCATAGCCATTCAGGCGGACGGTATCAGTGGCGGCAAAATTCGCTATCAGATCGCTTCCATTGCCTTTCGAGACGATGAAAGTGTCATAACCGCCGCCGCCGTCGATCAGCACATCATTTCCCGCGCCGCCGTCCAGCGTCTGGTGCCCGGCCTGGGCGGTGATGATGTTGTCCAACCCGTTGCCGAAAGCATAGTTATTGGCGTTTGTGACGACGAGGTTCTCGACATTGTCGGGGAGCTTGTAGCTCATCCATGTGCTGATCGTGTCGATGCCTGCCCCGGCGGCCTCGGCCACCTTGTTGCTCGCCGCATAGAGGTAGTAGATGTCATCGCCTGCGCCACCATGCATGGTGACGCCGGATGCTCCGTAGAAGGAGTCGTTTCCGGAGCTGCCGTACAGGTCCGGTCCGGCCCCTGCCGCTGAGTACCAATGGTTGGAAGCGCCGCTATAGGGAAGAGGAACGCCCAGGGCATTGACGAAGAAGCTCATCGGATAAATCGTCCTCGTAATGTCTGGCCTGCTTGTATCGTTCGATACGGGTTTCAGGCGGCCGCATCCGAATCAAAATTGCCATGCACTTTGCGGCTCCAGGAGCTTGCCATAGAGTTCACCATTACATCGACCACTCAGTGGTATTTTCCGAGTTGGAAGCATAACAACCCGACGAATGGTCTATGGACAGTAATTCCACCAGAGGAATATTTAATAAAAATTGATGCGTCGACGCGCCGGGGATGGCGCTGCCATGTGGCCGACCTCTATGGCGGCGGATAGACCAGCTGATCGACACCCGCAGGACCGGCGGTCATCGCGAGGCGGTGCGCTGGTCTAACAATCGAGCGTTTGTTTCGGCCTGATCAAACCGTGGCTTCGATCGGCTCGGCAAGTCTGGGATTCGAGCGCGCGGCGATCAGGCAGCTGGCAACGATAAGGCCCGCTCCCGCCAGCGTGGTCCAGGTCACCGCTTCGTCGAAGAAGAACCAGCCGAGCGCGATCGCCCAGATAAAGGCCGAGTATTCGGTCGGGATCAGATATTGCGCTTCGGCGCGCGCATAGGCCCAGCTCATCAGGAACTGGCCGGCGAGCGACAGCGCCGTTACGCCTGCGAGCGGGAGCCAGAGATTGCTGGGCAAGGCAATGGCGAGCCAAGGTGCGGCAAGGCCGAGGGTGACCGCAACGCCAAGGTTCTGGAACAGCATGATCTCGACTGGCTTGGCCAACAGCGCCTGTTGCCGGGCGAGGATCAGATTGTAGGCATAGAAAATCGTCGATGCGAGCACCGCCGCAGTGCCGAGCAGGGCATCCCCGGCGTAGCTTGTGTGGCCGAACTGGCCGGCCACGATGATGACAACGCCGGCAATGCCGGCGAGCGAGGCCCAGATCGCCTTGCGTTGAATCCTTTCGCCGAGCAGCAGCACGGCCAGCAGGAGTGCAAACAGCGGCGCCACAAAACTGAGCCCGATCGCCTCCGCCAGCGGCAGCCTCGCAAGCCCCCAGAAGAAGCACAGCAGGACAAAGCTGACGACCACCGCGCGCAGCACATGCAGCCTCAGCACCGAGGGCGTTGGAAGCGAGCGCGGCCCTGCCAGCCAGCCCGCGCCGGCGACCACGGTCGCCAGCATGCTGCGCCACAGCACTGTGTTGTAGACGCCGACCGCGATGACCAGCACCTTCATCGCCGCATCCATGCCGGACAGCAGGAAGATGCCGAACACGCAGACGAGCACCGGGATCGTGGGGGAGATTGCGCCGGCCTGGCTGGATGATTTCACGGATTTGCTCGAGTGAGGAATTGCAGCCTGACATATCAGGGCAAACTGGCAGGGCCAGATGGCAGCCTCGCCCATATGGCGGTCCAACACTCTCGGTCTTTGGCGCGACCGCGAATTTGAACTTTTTTGCCACTCGTGTCGATTCCGCCATTGCCCGTTCGTCTTATCATCGAACCAACCCAACCAAGGAGAACGACCATGCGGTTCATGATGCTGATGATCCCCGGCGGCTACGCAGAGGCGGCGCCCGATGTCAGGCCCGGCGCCGAGGCGGTGGAAGGGATGATGCGATACAATGAAGAGCTCAAGAAGGCCGGCGTGCTGCTGGCGCTCGACGGGCTGCATCCGCCGTCCGAGGGAGCGCGGGTCAGCTTCAAGGGCGGCAAGCCCGTCGCCACCGACGGGCCRTTCGCGGAGGTCAAGGAAGTGCTTGGCGGCTATTGGGTCATCGACGTGCGCTCGCGTGAAGAAGCCATCGAATGGGCCCGCCGCTGCCCTGCCGGGGAGAATGACCTGATCGAGGTTCGACGCGTCTTTGAGATGAGCGATTTCCCCGAGGACGTCCAGAAGGCGGCTGAAGGTTTTGGCGAGTTGAAGGGTTGACGGCCAACGCCACCATCGAAGCGGTCTGGCGGATCGAGCAGCCGAAGCTCACCGCCAGGCTCGTCCGCTATCTCAGGGATATCGGGCTGGCCGAGGAGATCGCGCAAGATGCCTTCCTGCTGGCGCTGGAGCGCTGGCCCCGGGACGGCATCCCGCGCAACCCGGCCGCCTGGTTGACCGAGGTCGCCAGAAACCGGGCGCTCGACCGGCTGCGCCGCACCACCATGATCGACGGCAAGCATCGCGAACTCGCCATCGACCTCGCCGAGCTGGAGCGCGAGATGCCCGGCATCGAGGCAGCACTCGACGAGGATATCGACGATGACCTTTTGCGGCTGATCTTCACCGCGTGCCATCCCATACTGCCGGCCGAGCAGCGTACCGCACTCGCCTTGCGGCTGCTCGGCGGGCTGTCGACGCCGGAGATCGCCCGCGCCTTCCTGGTGCCCGAAGCCACGGTCGCCCAGCGCATCGTGCGCGCCAAGCGGACGCTTCGCGATGCCGCCATCCCGTTCGAGACGCCGCGCGGCGAGGAGCGTCGCGAACGCCTCGCCGCCGTGCTGGAGGTGGTCTATCTCACCTTCAACGAGGGCTATGTGGCAACCACGGGACCGGATTGGCTGCGCGCCGATCTGTGCGGCGAAGCGCTGCGCCTCGGCCGTTCGCTGGCCGCGCTGATGCCTGATGAGCCCGAGGTGCAGGGACTGGTGTCGCTGATGGAACTCAACGCCTCGCGCTTTCCCGCCCGCACCGGCAAAGCGGGCGAACCGATCCTGCTGCTCGACCAGGACCGCGGCCGCTGGAACTGGTCGCTCATC
>NZ_JBFUGJ010000067.1:0-22423 GCF_056402975.1 Mesorhizobium sp. P3_A9
GCGCCATCCTGCTCACGGCGTTGAGCACTGTCATTTCGGCCGTTGGCATTCCGCAGGGCTGGCGCACGGTCATCGAGGGCTCGATCATCCTCATTGCCCTGCTCCTGCTGAGGGAAAACACCTTCGCTTTTCTAAGACGCCGACTGGCGCGGTAAAGACCGCCCGCGCCCGGCGATCCGGGACGTTCAGTGAGAACGTTCCCATCAACAAGCGGTCAAAACGATCTGGGAGACCTCGATGCCAAACTGGAAGAAAAAACTAAGTTTATGCGCAGCCGCTCTTTGTACTGCCGCGGTCAGCCTCTCGCTCACCGCCCCGTCGGCATCAGCGCAGGACAAGAAGTTCAAAATCTACCTGAGCATGAGCTACAGCGGCAACTCTTGGCAGTCGGAGGCAGCCAACATCGTCAAGGCGCTTGCCGCCACCCCACCCTACGACAAGACGGTGGAACTGACCCAGGTGATCTCGGGCACGGATCCCCAGGCGCAGATCGCCGCGTATGAGAGCATGATTGCCGCCAAGGCCGACGGCATTATCAGCTTTCCGATTTCTTCCACTGCCCTCAATCGCGTCATCCACAAAGGCTGTGAGAAAGGCGTGAAGTTCTTCATGTACGACGCGACTGTCACCGAGCCCTGCGCCTACAACGTCAGCTACATTACCGCGGGCTTCGGCGAGAACAGCGCTCAGGCCCTGGTCAATGCGCTCGGCGGCAAAGGCAAGATCTTCCTCAGCCGCGGCGTTCCGGGCAACTCGGTCGACAAGCGCCACACCGATGGGGCCATGTCGATCTTCAAGAAGTATCCCGGCATCCAGGTCGTGGACGAATATTATTCCTTCTGGGACGACCGTACGACCCAGCAGGAAACAGCCAAGGCGCTTGCTGCGCATCCGGACGTCGACGGCATCTGGGCTCAGGCCGGTGAATACGGTGCGATCCAGGCCCTCATGGACAAGGGAAGCAAACTGGTGCCGATGACGGGTGAAAACTCGAATGGCTTCCGCCTCGCGCTGGCCAATCCGGATTTCCAGAAGCGCGGCCTGAAAGGCGTTTCCGCTGGCTCGCCGCCGGCCAGCGCGGGCTATGCTTTCAAGCTGATGATGGAAGCCCTGACCGGAAAGCGCGATCTCAAGCCGGGCAACATCGAATATCCTCTGCCGTGGGTGCCCGCCGACCAGGTCAAGCTGTGCAAAGGCCAGACGTTCGAAGATGGTTGTAATGCCTTCCCGGAAGGCGTTGTGCCCAGTTCCTTCGTGACGGAGGTGTTCAGCCCGACGCTGCTGCCGGAGCTTTCCATCCAGTCGGCGCTCGAAGGCAAGCCAACGCCAGGCGCGACCATCCAGCCTTTGCCGGCCGATGTTCCGAAAGCCGCCGACGAGCCCGGCATCAACTGCCAGAAGTGCGAGCCGCCAGCAGACCAGTACAAGCTGACCAAGGTTCAGCCGACCGTCAATCCGTAATGGTCAAGGCGGGCGGCGTCACGCCGCCCGCTCCATCTTCTTAGAGAACGAGGACGAACATGCCCAACTATCTCAAGCGCGGCCAGGACGCGAGCACAGTGGCGGCGGTCGACGCCAGGACGCGATTGACCGTTGAAAATATTCTTGCCGACGTCGAGGCGAGAGGCGACGCGGCCGTGCGCGAGCTCTCTGAAAAATTCGACAACTGGTCGCCCGAAAGCTTTCGCCTTTCCGAGCAGGACATTGAAAAAGCCTTGTCCGCGGTTGCTCCGCGCGATCTCGAAGACATCCGCTTCGCCCAAGCGCAAGTGCGCAACTTTGCCCAGCATCAGCGCGACTCCATCAGGGATATTGAAGTCGAGACCCTCCCCGGTGTCGTACTCGGCCACCGCAACATTCCAGTCAATGCCGTTGGCTGTTATGTGCCTGGCGGCAAATATCCGATGGTTGCCTCGGCGCATATGAGCGTGGTCACGGCGCGCGTGGCCGGCGTCAAGCGCGTGATTGCTTGCGCACCGCCTTTCCACGGCGGTCCGCATCCGGCGATCGTCGCCGCCATGCATCTGGGCGGCGCCGACGAAATCTACGTGCTTGGCGGTGTGCAGGCGGTTGCCGCAATGGCGCTCGGCACCGACACGATCGCGCCGGTCGATATGCTGGTCGGTCCTGGCAATGCCTTTGTCGCCGAAGCCAAGCGCCAACTCTTCGGACGCGTCGGTATCGACCTCTTCGCCGGTCCGACCGAAACCCTGATCATTGCCGACGAAAGCGTTGACGGCGAGATCTGCGCAACCGATCTGCTCGGCCAGGCCGAACATGGGCCGACCTCGCCCGCCGTCTTGCTTACCACCTCCGAGAAGCTCGCCCGGGCAACAATGGCCGAAATCGAAAGGCAGCTTCTGAGGTTGCCGACGGCGGAACTCGCCGGCAAGGCATGGGCAGACTATGGCGAAGTGATCGTATGCGAGTCCGATGAGGAGATGGTGCGCGAGGCGGACCGCATCGCTTCCGAGCATGTGCAGGTCATGACGCGCGACCCCGATTACTTCTTGAACAACATGACCAACTACGGCGCCTTGTTCCTTGGGCCTCGCACGAATGTGGCCTTTGGCGACAAGGTCATCGGCACCAACCACACGCTGCCGACCAAGAAAGCAGCCCGCTACACCGGCGGACTGTGGGTCGGTAAATTTCTCAAGACCTGCACATACCAGCGGATCCTCACCGACGAGGCCAGTGGACTGGTCGGCGAATATTGCGCGAGGTTGTGCATGCTGGAAGGTTTTGCCGGACACGCGGAGCAGGCCAATATCCGCGTGCGGCGCTACGGCGGCCGAAACGCCGCTTGACGACCTTGAACAAAGCACGTCGAAACATGGTTCGCCGCTAAAACTGGAGCCTAGCAGCCATGACCGAAGTCGCCCTGGAGGAGCCTCAYACGCCCCGCATAACGGTGAAAGATTTGGCAAGACAATTGGGCATGTCGGTATCCACGGTTTCACGAGCCTTTTACGAGGACGCTGTGATCGCACCAAAGACGCGCGCGAGGATCCTCGCGCGCGCGGCGGAACTCGGCTACCAGCCCAATCCGCTCGCACGCGGCCTCATCACCAAGAGCAGCCGCATCGTCGGCATCGTCGTGTCCGACATCACCAATCCATTCTATCCCGAAGTGCTGACGCGATTGACGGGAAAGCTGCAAGCCCTGGACCTGAATGTGATGCTGGTGGTGACCGACCCAAAGCGCAGCGAGGACGAGACGCTTCGCGTCCTGCTTTCTTATCACCCCGACGTGGTGATCATCCTGGCCACGACGCTTTCTTCGGCATCGTCCGATGCTTGCCGCAAGGTTGGTACGCCGGTCGTGTTCTTCAACCGCTACGATGCAAGCCAGCGCTCTTATGCGGTGACTTGCGACAACGAACTCGGCGGCAGGACGGTCGCCGACCACCTGATCGATCTCGGACACAGACGTTTGGCCTTTGTCGCCGGCTTGCCGAATGCCTCGACCAACGTCGATCGCTGGAAAGGTTTTCATGCCCGCTGCCTGGAAAGAGGCGTGCAGGCCCCTCTCAGCAGCGTAGGGGAGGAATTCAGCTACGCGGCCGGCTATGCCGCGGCGCATGGGTTTCTCTCGTCCGACGAACCGCCGACCGCGCTTTTCTGTGCGAACGATATCCTGGCGATCGGCGCCATGGACGCGGCAAGGCGCGATTTTGGCCTTTCGATACCGAACCGTCTGTCTGTAGTCGGTTTCGATGACATCGCGATGGCCTCCTGGCCGTCGCACGATCTCACAACTGTTGGTCAGCCGATGGAATTGATGGTCGAACGGACCGTGGATCTGACTCTGTCTCTGTCACGCAACGATGCCAGTCAGCCCGCCCTGCAGCGCATTCCGGGAAAACTTGTTGAACGCAGCACCACGAGGGCCATCGATGGCAGGCAATAAGTCTTCTCTTTCGATGCTGGACTGGGCGGCGCAAATTCATGGCCCGGACTGTGCTGGCTTTGGCCCCGCTCGCGAAGTCGCGGCCTTGTCGCTGCCTGAAGGTGTGGCGGATGAGGTGGTCGCCTATGGCCTCGAGGCCCGGCAGGTTTACAACGGTCTTAAGCGTTTGATCGGCCAGGTCGCTGGCCTGATGATCCTGCTGCAGGCAAGCGGCCGCCGCGAAGTGCTCGATCTTCCGTCGATCGCCAGTGCTGCGGAATTGTTCGACGAACTCCGCGAACGCCTTTCGAAGTTGCGGACAACGTCTCGCCTTGATGGGCATCTGCAGCAGTTGATCAGCGCACAAAGGCTCGTGGGCGCCTGCCTTGCCGTCTTGCGTAGGCAACAAACTGCCAAGGATGCCCCAGACCTCGCAGAGCCGCTCGGAAATATATCAGCGGCTTACAGGCATCTTCAATCGGCGTCCGAGGATCGCTTCGGCATGACCATGGTCGACTTCAGGCATTCTTGTTGCAACTGCGGCGCCGAAACCCGCCTATAACGACTAGGGAGGAAATGAAATAATGTCACAGTATTCGATCTGGGTTCTCGAATATTCCTACGTCTCCAAATACCACAAGAGCGGCGTTCTCTACGGCGCGCACAACCAAGGCTACGTCAAACTCCCCTATTGCTATGCCCTGATCAAAGGAAACGGGCACGTCGCCATGGTGGATGTCGGCTACAACGACAAGGAATATGGCAAGCACCTTGGCGACAAGTTCGGTGTCGAGAACTGGCGTTCTCCGAAGGAGGTTCTCGCCGGGGTTGGCCTCACACCCGAGGATGTTGATACCGTCTTCATCACCCATGCCCATTTCGACCATTTCGGCAATGTCGAGGATTTTCCGAAGGCGAAATTCTACATTCAGGAACGGGAGATCGCGAAGTGGACCTGGGCGATGTCGCTGCCTGACAGGCTCCGCTGGATGATGGTGGCTGTCGATCCCGGTGACATCATCCGCGGCGTCGATCTTGCGCGCCAGAAACGGCTCATTTGCGTCGATGGCACCGTAGAGAACGCTCTTCCGGGGATCGACCTTCATGTCGCCTACGACAGCCACACCTTTGCGTCCATGTGGGTCAATGTCCGCAACGACGGCAAGGCGCAGTCTTCCGACGCCTGGGTGCTCGCCGGCGACCTCGTTTATGTCTTCGAGAATGTCGAAGGCCCAGGGGGCGTCGTCGATGTCGATACGCCGATGTATGTGCCGGTCGGTCTTGCTCTTGGTAGCCAGCAGAATTTGCTGATGGCCACCGAAGCGATGATGAAACAGGTCGGCTATGAAGCGCAACGTGTCATTCCAGTACACGAGGAAAGGCTCAAGGACCGCTTTCCGTCGCGGATCACCAAGGACGGACTGCGCATTTCGGAAATCTGCCTGGCTGACGGCGAGACGTCCAAGGTACGATGATGACAAGGGAGTTGAAGCAAGTCGCCGTTATCGGCGGCGGACTGGTCGGAAGCGGCTGGGCGGTCGTCTTTGCGCGTGCCGGCATCCCGGTCCGTTTCTTCGACGCAAGTGAAGACATCCGGCGAGGCGCGCCCTCTCGTATCCGCGCGAGTCTTTCGGACATGCAAGAGTTCGGCCTGGTCAGCGATGTCGATGCAATCGCGCAACGCATCGAAGTGGTCGACAGCTTGGTCGATGCAGTATCGGCGGCTGACTACGTGCAGGAATCAGTCTTCGAACGCGTCGACGTAAAAAAGGCAGTGTCCGCAGAGATCGGCGCGGCCATCCGTGACGATGCGGTGGTTGGCAGTTCAAGTTCAGGCATCCCGGCTTCTGCGTTTACGGACCAGGCTCCCAGGCGATCGCGCTTTCTAATCGCCCACCCGGTCAATCCGCCGCATCTGGTGCCACTTGTCGAACTGGTACCCGCGCCATGGACAGATCCGGAAATCGTTCCATGGCTGCGCGCGGCGATGGAGCAAGTCGGACAGGTGCCGATCGTCGTCAACCGTGAGATCGAAGGCTTTATTCTCAACCGCCTTCAGGGTGCGCTACTGAACGAGGCCTGGGCGCTGCTGGATGCGGGCTTGGCCAGTGTGGCCGACATCGATCGAACAGTTGCTCATGGTCTCGGCCTGCGCTGGTCGTTCATGGGACCGTTCGAGACGATCGATCTGAATGCGCCCGGTGGGATAGACGATTACGCGCAACGTTTGGGAACGCTTTACCACTCGATCGCGCAGGATCGCCGCGATCCGAAACCTTGGTCCCCTGATCTGATAAGACTCGCCACGGCCGAGCGCCGGAAAATACTGGCAAAGCCAGAGCTCGAGGCCCGTTCGGCATGGCGCAACCGTCGGCTTATGGCTCTGGTTTCTCATAAACGGGGTCAGCCGGAGCGCTAGAATTTCTCCGGTCCGCAAGAAGCGATCGAGGTCACATGATGTATGGGAAACGGAGGCAGAGGCTGGCGAAATAGCGCCGTTGCCGCCCTTCGTTGCGCTCCAGCTGAAGCACCTTTTCATGGCGCTTTGAGCAAGTGCCTATGGATGTGCCTCTTCGGGGCGAGCGAGCATCATGAGATCACCGACGGTTTTCTGATCGGCAAGCGTCCAAAGCGTATCAGAAAGCGAATCTGCGGCAAGTGTCGGGCAACCGTATCGCGCGAGGGCGGCAAATTTCTCCCGGAGTGCTGCGTCCGACATGGGCCGGGCGAGGCTGCCAGTAGCAACTTTTTCGGACGTCACTGCAGAAGAGCCATCCGCATATCTAATTGAGACATGAGCGGCTTCGACCGACGCGCCGGCGTCGACCTCGACTGGGCGCACCTTGGCACGGAGAGCCTTGACCTGCGGATCGTTCACCGCGGCATCGCTGAAGTCTTCCGCACCCGCATGGCCGCGCAACAGACTGACGGCCACCGCATGCTGGGCGCTCACTTGCGCCTCGCGCCCCGTGGTGACTTCGGGGCGATCGGCGCGGGCCTTGAGCAAGGGGGCGCCGCGCACGACAACCCCGGCAATCTGGCTTGCTGAGAAATTGGCGGTGGCACGAGCGGTGAGGCAAGCGTCGATCACAGGGTTCAGCACCACTCCGCAGGGGTATGGCTTGAACATATTGCGCATGATTTCCCACTCAGCGCCCAGTCCGTCCTCGATCCGCTCAGGCTTAGTATGGTCCGAGCAGACTTTGAGGAAGCCGCGCGGCCCTTCGAGCGGCTGCGGCGGCCCTTCGACCCCGCACTGTGCCATTAGGGCGGAGGTGAGCCCCCCGCGCGCCGCATTGCCGACGCCAGTGCTCTTGGCCATGAAGCCGAGGGTCTCGACGAGGCCTGAAGCTTGTGCCGAGGCATTGCCAAGTGCCCAGAGTATCTCGTCTTCGCCAAGATCAAGGAGCTTCGCCGCAGCCACGGCGGCGCCGAAGATCCCGCATGTGGATGTGATGTGCCAGCCGCGGTCGTAGTGGTCAGGCGAGACTGCATTGCCGATGCGGCAAGCGACCTCCACCCCGAGAGCAAAGGCATGAAGCAATTCCACTCCACTGACCGGGCGCATTTCCGCAAGTGCCAGCAAGACGGGCAGGACGGGCGCGGTGGGATGGATAATCGTGCCAGCATGGGTGTCGTCGAAATCGAAGACATTTATCGCCGCGGCGTTCAGGAACGCGGCCGTCAACGCGTCCCGGCGCTGGGCGTGGCCGATGACGGTCGCGGTCTCGCCGGCCGAAAAAGGCGCGAGGCTTTTGGTCAGCCGCAGCACCGCCTGATCGGACGAGCCACCGAGCGCCGTTCCAAAGCCATTGAAGACGGCCTTCATCGCGTGCGCGCGGACCGGTTCCGGGATGTCCTCCCAGCGTGAGCGATGCACGAAAGCCGCGAGCCGGCGCGAGAGGCCTGCTGCGGAAGGCTGTAGGATGCCGCCGGTCATGAGCGCGTATCCGATCCGCACATTGCCAGGATCAACTCTTCGCCTTGGCGCCGGCGACCGTCACGCCGGCCCAGCCCTCTATTGGCTTGATGATTTCGGTAAGGTCGGCATCCGCGCCCAGATCGCTCTTTGCCACCGTCAGAAGTTGCCGTACCGCGCCGCCCACGATCATCGGCACGCCGAGCGCGTCGCTTTCCTCGAGGCAGAGACGAATATCCTTCGCAGACAGACCAATCGAGAAGCCGAAATCGAAGCTGCGCGTCAGCACGAATTTCGGAATCTTGGTCATCGTCGCATTCGAGCTTCCGCTGCCCGAATTGATCACCTCGATCAGGATATCGGGATCGAGCCCGGCCTTGGTGGCGAGCACCAGCGCCTCAGAGGCAATGGACAGCGCCGTGACCGACATCAGATTGTTGATCACCTTCATCATCTGCCCCATGCCCGGCTCGGCGCCGACATGGATCGGCTTGCCGAGTGTCTCGAGGATCGGTCGCACCGTCTCCATTGTCGACACGTCGCAGGCGACCATCATGGCGAGAGTGCCCTTCTCGGCGCCGCCGACGCCCCCGCTTACCGGACAGTCGACCGTCGTAATGCCAGCGGCCTTCAGGCCTTCGGCCACCTGCCGCTCGGTGCGCGGGCCGGTGGTCGACAGGTCGATGACGATCTTTGCGCCCTTGCCCGAGACAAGCCCATTGGACCCAAGCGCCACGGCATGCACGATCTCTGGCGTTGGAAGCGACAAGAGGATCACATCGGACAGGCCCATCAGTTCCGCCGGGGTCTTGGCCCTTCCCGCGCCCTCTCTCGTCAACGCCGAGACGACAGCGTCGTTGGTGTCGTAGACGCTTACTGTGTAGCCGGCCGCAATAAGCCGCTTCACCATCGGCATTCCCATGCGTCCAATACCGGCAAAACCCAGTTTAAGGTTAGTCATCGTGATCTCCGCTTTATAGGTTGGGTGCAGATCGCGTCTGCGCGCTCAAGGCGCTGCCGCAATCGGATCGAGGTCCAGGCGCACGATATCGTTGACCCCTGGCAACGCGGCCGGATAGCGCGTCAGGACGAGCGGGTCGTGGCCAGGAATGACATGTTTGGGCGAACTCGCGAGCCTGCGCATGGTGGCGTAGCCCTCCAGCATGTCGGTAGCGCTCTCCAGCACCGGGAAGGGTCGGTTCTGCTCGAAATTGGCGTAGAAGTGCGAAGCGTCCGAGCCAATCACCACCCAGCCGCGCGCCGTCTTCACCCGGACCACCTGCAATCCCTTCGAGTGGCCGCCGACGCGATGCACCGTGAGGTTCGGGGCGATCTCGCTCACCCCATCGTGGAACGCCACCCGCCCGGCGAAGAGCTTGGCGACCATGCTCGCCACGTCTTCGTAGGCGAAGGGGTGGCGCAGATAGTCATGGCACATGCAACGCCCGGTGCAATAAGCCATCTCCACGTCCTGAACGTGGTAGCGGGCATGCGGAAACAGGTCGTGGTTGCCCGCATGATCGAAATGCATATGCGACAGGATGACGTCCTCGACCTTGTCGGGGTCGATGCCGATCATCTTCAGCCCCTCGTCGACCGGCCGCAGCAAATGCCGCTGCCGCTTCTGCGCCACCTTGGCGTCGAAGCCGGTGTCGAACACGAAGGTTCGCGTCTTGCCGACGATGGCCCAGACAAAGTAGTCCAGCGGCATCGGACCATCATGCGGATCGCCGCCGATGAAATTCGCGGCTGCATTGCGGTCGTGGTGACCGTAGCGAACGGCGTAGAGTTCGTAGGTCTCATCCATGTGTGGCTCCTTTCGCCGCCAGCCCGCCGTTGTGCCGGATCACGTCGATCCGGATCCGATTAGCTGGCAAGCCATCCTCCCTCGACCGGAAGCATGGCTCCGGTCATGTCGCGGCCAATCGGCCCGCAGAGAAAAACCAGGAGATCGGACACGCTCTGCGGCGAGACGAAGCTGCCGCCCGGCTGCTTGCCCTCCAGGAACAGGCGCTCTGCCGCACTGCGGTCAATRCCTCGATCCACCATCAATTCTTCCACCCGGCTTTCGGTGCCGGGTGTCAGGACCGAACCTGGGCAGAGGCTGTGGCAAGTGACGTCGACGTCCAGGTTCTCCAAGGCCACGGCCCGCGTCAGGCCCAGGATAGCCGATTTCGTTGTCACATAGCCGACGCGACCTGCCGTGCCGCGCATGCCGTAGACGGAGGTTATATTGAAGACACGACCGAAGTTCTGCGCCCGCATCCTCGGCAGCAACAACCGGACAGCATGGAAAATGGCCGAGAGGTTCACGGCCAGCGCCAAATCCCATTGTTCGGGCGGAAAATCCATGATCGACGCAAAATGCCTTACGACCGCGTTGTTGATCAGAATGTCGACCCCGCCAAGTTCGACGCCGGCGGCTGCAACGAGCGACTCCACACCCGTTGGCGTGGACAGATCGGCCCTGTGATAGGCAATCTGCGCGCCAGTCCTGCGGACAAGTGCTTCACGCTGCGGCTCAACCGCGTCAGGCGCTTCGAGCCCATGCAGCATGACGCTGCAGCCGGCCTCGGCAAGCCGAGTGGCGATCGCTTGTCCCAACCCCCCGGTGGAACCGGTGATCAGTGCGCGGCGTCCGCTCAGAGCCTTCGCCTGGACAGGAAGCACCGGCGGTGCCGTCTCCTCCACGCTCATACCCTGCTCCGCTGCTCTGTGAGCATCATCAACGTCCTCATCCTTGGCCGATACAGGGCTGCGCGGCGATTCATATCTGTTACCGGTAACAGATTTCAAGCTTAGAGCAGCGACGTCAGCGATGCAACGGGTGATACCGGATATCTGAAGTCAGGTGCTTTCGCGCTGGATCAATTCGAATTTCAGATCGATCACGCTGCCCCGCAGATGCTCGGCGCCGTCGATGATTCGACTCAGCAGGATTCGCGCCGTCCGTTCGCCGATGTCATAGCGCGGCAGCCTCAGCGTGCTGACGGAGGGGCTGACGTGGCGCAGAAGGTCCACGTCGTCGAAGCTTGCCAGAGCGATCCGGCCCGGGACCGGCCAACCGCGCTTCTGGCATTCAAAGAGGGCGCCGACGGCCAGCACGTCGCCTGCGCAAAACAGCGCATCGACTTCCGGCACGCTCTGCACAACGCGTGCCATGACTTCCGCCCCGGCAGCGAGACCTCGCTCGGTCTCCAGTACTATGCGGGGGTCGGGATCGAGCCCAAGCTGGTTCAACGCGGCATGATAGCCTTGCAGCCGATCCTGCGAGCGGTCGTTGTGCACCGAGTAAAGACTGGCGAAAGCAATCTTGCGGTATCCAAGCCGGCCGAGATGCATCGTCATCGCATAGGACGCTTCACGGTTGGAAAAACTGACCACCATATCCAGCGGTTCTTCCGGTATATTGCCGTTTTCGACCACGGGTATGCCCGATTTTCGGATTTTCTCCGCCGCTTGCGGTGTATGCTCGGTGCTGTGCAGGACCAGGCCGCTCACCCGCTGACTGAGGAAGATATTAATCAATTCTTCCTCTTCGTTGGGGTCATAGCCGGACTCGGCGATCATCAGCTGAAAGCCCGAGCGCTTGAGCACTTCCGACAGGCCTTTGACCGTTTGCGTATAGATCGAGTTGTCGATGCTCGGCACGATGAGGCCGATCGTCGTGGACCGATTCGAAGAGAGGCTGCCGGCCAGGTGGTTCGGCAAATAGCCGATCTCGCGAACCACCCGCAGTACCCGTTCGCGCATCTCCTCGGAGACTTTGCCGGGCCCGTTCAGCACTCTTGAAACGGTCATGGTGGAGACGCCGGCGCGAGCCGCGACGTCTCGCATCCTGGCGCTGCCCGTCTGCGGGTTTCCGTCTCCAGATGATCTTTTCGGCATTCCTGTCACAATCCGACGTGGCGACAGAAATCAAATCATTGCACGGACACACAAACAAGCCTTGGCGGCAGAAATCTGTAATTTTGTTGTTACCGCTACCAAAACAGGGTATTGGCTGACAGGATTTTGCGCATTCAGGATGCCGTGGCGATCGCAATGGACAGAACAGCGAACAACCAAGCGGACAAGGCGGTGCTGCGCTATGTGGCGGCGGCCCGGCCGGCGCAACAGGCGATCAGCCAGACACTGACGCAGGTCGGGGGCTATGCGCTGTTGCTGATGACGTCGCGCAGCCGCGCAGCGCTTGCTGAAGGCGCGCTCGCCGGCGCGCGGGACGCAGCGATGCGAGCATTCGAAGAGGTGCGCGCGCTTGTGGCTCCAGACATCGCCAGACATCATCATTACCACCTGCGTGGCGCCGCCGAGACGCTCCTCCAGGCCTGTGTCGCGGCACTGGCTTACAGCCGCATYGACGCCTCCGAGCAAAGCGACGCGCTCGTGCGGACGTTGCGGGCATCAAGCGATCACCTTCGAACGACGACCCGTCTGTTGCCGGGCTTCGAACTTGTCGATTTCGGGCAGGCCTGCTGCGCAACCCACGCGCCGAAGCGCCTGCTGCAGAACGTCACCTAGGCCAATTGTATCAGGGAGGAAAGTATGGCGGATTACTCGATTTGGGTGCTCGAATATGCGGCGGTGGAGAAATTCCCCTTCAGCGTGATGATGTACGGCCCCCAGCATCAGGGCACGCGCAAACTGCCCTATGCCTACGTGTTGCTTAAGGGAAAGGGCGAGACGATCCTGATCGACACCGGCTACGATCACGTAGCCTATGGCGAGCAATTGGCGACCGCCTACGGGGTCTCGAACTATCACGAGCCGCGAGCGGTCCTGGCCGAGTGCGGTGTCAGCCCGGAAGACGTGACCAGCGTCTTCATCACGCATGCCCATTTCGACCATATGGGCGCCATCCATCTGTTTCCAAACGCAAAATTCTATATTCAGAAAAGCGAACTGGACAAATGGATCTGGGCTCTGACCTTGAGCCCTGAATATCGTTTCCTGACCGGCGGCGGCGATCCGGCCGATATCGTACGCGCCGTCGAGGCGGCGAAGGAAGGCCGGATGATCTGCATCGACGGCGACCAGGAGGATGTCCTGCCGGGCATCGACGTCCATCTGGCCGCGGATACCCATACCTATGGCAGCATGTACGTCACCGTCCGCAACGACGGCGCCAAGAATGGTGAGGACAAGTGGATCTTCGCGGGCGACCTGATCTACACATACGACAACCTGACCGGCCTCGATCCTGAAGCGCCGCAGATCGTGCCGATTGGCCTTGCCGTCGGAAGTCAGCACAATTTGATCTTCGCCAGCGCGCAAATGCTGAAGTTGGTGGGTGGCGAGGTGCGGCGGGTGATTCCTGTCCACGAGGATCGGCTGCGCACCACATTTCCTTCGCGGCTCACCGACAAGGGCTTGCAGGTCGTGGAGATCGCACTCGCGAAGGGCGAGAAGAGCTGGGTCGGCTGAGCCAGAGCGACAGGGCGCAGGCGCCCTGCCCCAAACTGTGGCAATGCTCTGGCGAGGCCGGATTGCCACGAGCCTCAGACGCTACCGAGCATACACCGCTCCTCAAATCCGACATCCGCATGGTGTCGGATTTGAGTCATGCCCTGCTTTTTCAGAGTTGGTCCGCGCCTGCCACGAAGCCGCCACCATCGATCACGATGGCCTGGCCGGTGATGAACGAGGCTGCATCCGAGGCAAGGAACAGCACAAGTTGGGCTATCTCCGACGGATCACTGATGCGCCCCATGGGAATCATCGGCAAAACGGTATCTTTCGCGCTCTGCTCGCTGCCGAACATGCCGCTCAACAGCGGCGTCATGACCGAGCCGGGAGCGATGGCGTTGACCCGGATGTTCTTGCGGGCCACTTCCAGCGCGACCGAGTTCGTCAGACCGATCACGCCCCATTTGCTTGCGCAATAGACGGCGGTGGTGGCGAAACCCATGACACCGAACAGCGAAGACGTGTTGACGATCGCACCTCCGCCCTTCGCTGTCATATGCGGGACCTGATGCCTTAGCCCATTGAAAATCCCACGCAAATTGACGTCCATCAGGAAATCATAGTCCGCGTCGTCCAGTTCGTGCACGGGCGCCGTCTTGCCGGGCACACCCGCATTGTTGAAGGCGACATCGATCCTGCCGAAACGGTCGAAGGCCTTCTGGTGCAGCATGGCCATCGCCTTGCTGTCGCGCACGTCGGTTTCCATGAACTCGATCTCGACACCAAGCGGCCTCACCTCTTCCTTGAGGCTCTCTCCGAATTTGGCGCCGATCCCCGAAACGTAGAGATTGGCACCCGCCCGGGCGAACGCCAGCGCGGTGGCGCGGCCAATGCCGGTCGTTCCACCGATCAAGATGACGTTCTTCCCGGAATAATCGTACTTCACTTGCATGGTTGGTCCTCCTGTAGTCCGCGACCGCAAGATACCCGCGGCAAAATTCACCTGCGCCCTCGCCATCCATAGCCTTGACGTGATACCGCTAACAAGAGAAAATAAGCAAAGACGCAAGGAAGGCGGCAATGGCTGTTTGTTTTTGAACGAAAAGTGGATTTTAGAGTGATTTCAGGCTGTCCGGCTTCCGACTTTTCAAATGTGAACGTGATACCGCTATCAAATACGAGGGTCCAAACCCTGAGCAAAACCGTAGAATCTGATCTGCTGGCGCTGCTCGACCTTGGACAGGCATACCGCTTCGGTGCACTTTAGCCRCCGAGCGGGTCTTTAGAATGCGAGGGCAACCAATTCATTGAGCCCTCGTGCAAGGAAGGCGCCGGCTCCGTCGTGGGGACGGCCTGAAACGAAAGGGAGGAGTTTCCAAATGTACAAACTACTGCTTGCCGCTTTGACGGCCAGCGCCATGATGGTTGCCACCGTCGCTGAGGCGAAAACGCTTGGCGTCGTTGCACTTCTGGCCAACGATGCGCTCAATATAGCCGTCATTGGCGGCGCGACCGAGGCCGCCAAGGCTGCCGGCTGGGATGTCAAGGTGACGGATACCCAGGCCAGCGCGGACCAAGCGAACGCTGCAATGAATTCTTTCGCCGCGCAAAAAGTCGACGCGATCTTCGTGCTCGCCTTTGCCAGCAGCTCCATCGGCTCCGGTCTCGCCGCGGCGCGCGACGCAGGCATTCCCGTCGCCACGTGGGGCGGCGAAATCGTTCCCGGCATCGTGGTGACGACCAGCGGCCGCCAGGTCGGCGACGATTCGGTGAAATTCCTGACCGATAAGGTCGGTGGGAAGGCCGACGTCCTGGCGATGACCTTCCACCCCGGAAAGCTCTGCATCGACCGCGGCGTTGCCTTCGATGAGGGCGTGAAGGGCAAGTCCGACGTCAAGGTCAACTACAGTGAAGTGACGGCGCCGGGACAGGTCCAGTTCGGCAACGCGACCGCCGCCGCTTGGCTCACGGCGCACCCCGCCGGCGGGGACAAGCCGCTGGCCATCTGGGCCTGCTGGGACGAGCCGATGCAGGGGGCCGTTGCCGCCATGCGCCAGGCCGGCCGAACCGACGTCACCACCGTCTCCATCAACGGCAGCCCGCAAGCACTGCAACTGGTCAAGGAAGGAGACCTGACGGCGACCGTCTGGCAGCCGGCCTTCCAGGAAGGCAAGGAAGTGTTCCAGGCAGTACTCGACTCGATCAAGGCCGGCGCTTCCTGGCAGCCGAAGGATATCCAGATCCCCGGTATCGTGGTCACCAAGGACAATGTCGACAAGTTCATGGCCGACCATCCCAATGGAATGTGAGACCACTTTGCGGCAGCTGGCGGAGCGGCGCGCCTAGATGCCGCCCGCCGCCTCAGTCGGGCCCTGGATGCAAATCCGTGGCCTGACCAAGTCCTTCGCTGGAGAACTTGCCCTCGACCACGCCGATCTCGACATCGAGCGCGGCAAGGTGCATGGCCTGGTCGGCGCCAACGGCGCCGGCAAGTCCACGCTGATCCGCTGTCTCGCCGGGGTAACGGTGGCTGACGAAGGCAGCGTGACGGTGGCCGGCGACGACCTGCAAAAAGGATCGCCGCAGGCTTCGGAGCAGGCCGGGCTTGCCTTCATCCACCAGGAACTGAACCTGATCCCGCATTTCAACGCGCTGCAGAATATATTGCTTGGCGCACCCAAGGTCACGCGTTTGGGCATGATCGACTGGCGGCGTTCCGGCGTTGCCGCTCGTGCCGCCGCCGAACGCGTTGGCATCCGTTTTCCGCTCGAGACGAAGGTCTCCGAACTCTCGGTGGCCCAGCGCTGGCTCGTCATGATCAGCAAGGCGCTTGTACGCGACGCCAGCATGATCGCGATGGACGAGCCCACCGCCTCGCTGTCTGGCCCGGAGAGCGAACAACTCTTCGCCATCATCCGCGATCTCTCCGCCCAGGGCGTGGCCATCCTCTATGTGTCTCACCGGCTGGAAGAGGTGCTTCAGCTTTGCGACAGGATCACGGTATTGCGCGACGGGCGGATCGTCGACGCCGCGGAGCGCGGAGCGCTTGACAAGAAGGGCCTGGTCAGAGCCATCATCGGCCATGACATACGCCCACCGGACGAGCGCGCCCGTTTCGCGACCGACCGCAACCGGCAGCCGATCTTCTCCGTCCGCGAAATTGCCTGGAAGAGCGCCGTGAACGGCGTGAGTTTCGATCTCTACAAGGGCGAGGTGCTTGCGCTCGGCGGCCTCGTCGGCGCAGGACGGACCGAACTTGCCCATCTCGTGGCCGGCGTGGCCCGGCCGGATGCTGGCCATTTCGAGCTCGACGGCAAACGGCTCGATATCGCCAACGAGGCTGAAGCCGTGCGCGCCGGTATTGCGCTGGTTCCGGAGGAGCGCCGCTCGCAGGGTGTGATGCTGCAGCAGTCGGTAGGCTTCAACATCAACATATCGACGTTGAAGAAGCTGCGCGCCATTCCAGGTCTGCCGTTCGTATCGGGCCGGAAGTCCCGCCGCCAAGCGGAGGGCCTCGTGGCTCAGCTGGGCATCAAAACGCCAAGCATCGAGACGAGGATCGGCGGTCTTTCAGGCGGCAACCAGCAAAAGGCGCTGATCGCCCGCTGGCTCAATGCCGGAACCAAGCTCCTCATTCTCGACGAGCCGTCACGAGGCGTCGATGTCGGCGCCCGCGAAGAGATACATGATGCGATCCGGGCGCTCGCCCGGTCCGGCGTCGGCATCCTTGCGATTTCATCTGATGTCGAGGAACTCACGCTTCTCGCCGACCGCGTCCTCGTCATGCGTGAAGGCCGCATTACCGGCGAGTTGACCGGCTCCGATATCACCGAGGCCCGGATCATCGAGCTCAGCTACCACGACACCAATGACACAGAAGGAGAGATCGCATGATGGCCCAGGCCGGAACCGCGGCGAAGGACGCGTCGCTGCGAAAATCCTCGTGGAAGCGGACCGCGCTAATCTGGCTCTCCCGCTATGGCACGATCGTTGGGCTGCTGCTGATGGTGGTTTTTTTCTCGGCGAACGCACCAGGAATCTTCCTGTCGCGCGCCAATTTCCTCAACATCCTCAGCCAGGCGTCCCTGACCGCGATCATCGCCTCCGGGCTGACCTATACGCTTGTTGTTGGCGAGTTCGACCTCAGCATCGGCTACGTAGCGAGCTTCGTCGGTCTGATCGTCACCGGCCTCATGGCTTACCAGGGTTTTCCGATCTGGCTCAGCATCGTCTGCGCGCTGCTGCTCGGTGCCGCGATCGGCGCCTTCAACGGCGTGCTGGTGACGAAGGTGAGGATCAATGCCGTCATCTCGACGCTGGGCATTGGAACAATGCTGACGGGCATCGGCTTCACCTACAGCTCCTTCCCGATCGCGACCGGCATCCCTCGTGCCTTCACCGATATTTCGCTCGGCCGGCTCGTCTTCGGCCTGCCCAATCCGGTGATCATCATGGTGATCGTGCTGATCGCGCTTTGGGTCATCTTGAACAAGACCGACATCGGCCAGAAGATGCAGGCTGTCGGCGGCAATCTGGAGGCAGCGCGGCTCTCCGGCATCCGGGTGGACCGCATCAAGATTTTTGCCTTCGCCACCGCCGGCTTCTGCGCCGCATTGACCGGAACGCTGCTGTCCTCGCTGCTTGGCAGCGGCACGTTGGCGGCGGCCGACGGCTATCTTCTCGACGCCTTCGCCGCCGTTTTCCTGGGCTCCGCTACGTTGAGGGAAGGCGAATTCCATATCTCCGGGACTTTGATCGGGGTGCTCATCCTGGCTGTGGGATTCAACGGGCTCAGCATCTTCGGCGCGCCCACCCATTTCCAGCCGATCTTCAAGGGCGGGATTCTCGTGCTGGCAGTCGGGATGTCCGCGCTCGCCCGGCGCTATGCCGCTTCGGCGTAGAGGGCAAGCGCTGGTTGAACTTCGATAACAGTCTAGGCGGCTGTCTTGTCAGCGCCGGCGACAAAGCCGCCGCCGTCGATGATGACGGCTTGTCCGGTGATGAATGAGGCTTCGTCCGATGCCAGAAACAACACCAGGCGGGCAATCTCCGACGGATCGGCGATCCGGCCCATTGGCAACGATGGCAGGACCGTATCCCTCGCACTCTGCTCACCGCCGAACATGTTGGTGAGGAGCGGTGTCATGGTCGATCCCGGTGCAATCGCGTTGATGCGGATATTCGATCTCGCGACCTCGAGCGCGGCCGAATTCGTCAACCCGATCACGCCCCATTTGCTGGCGCAGTAGACGGCCGTGGTGGCGTAACCCATCACGCCGAACAGCGACGAGGTGTTGACGATCGCTCCGCCGCCATTCGCCAGCATATGCGGGATCTGATACTTCATGCCGAAGAAGATGCCGCGCAGATTGACCTCGGTGATCAGGTCGAAATCGGCCTGGTCGAGTTCATGGATCGGCGCCGTCTTGCCGGGAACCCCCGCATTGTTGAACGYGACGTCGATGCGCCCGAAGCGCTTGTAGGCATTTTCGTGAAACTTGCGGACCGCATCCTCGCTGCGGACGTCGACCTCGGCGAACTCGATGGCGATGCCGGGAAAACGCTGCCCGACCTCCTCGATCAGGCTGCGGCCTTCAGCGCTGCCAAGGCCGGCCACGTACAGATTGGCGCCGGACTCAGCAAAGGCCAGGGCCGTGGCACGCCCTATTCCCGTCGTGCCGCCGATAACGAGCACCGACCGTCTGGAGAAATCATATTTCGCTCGCATTACTGCCTCCTGAGTTCATGAAAATCGCCTCATGCCTATCGGTCATTTGACGAAGAAGAGCCGCTTGCGGTCCATGTTGACGGCAACGGCCGCGATGACGCCGGCGCCAAGAACCACGTTCTGCAGGAAGGGGTTCACATTGGCGAGATTCATGCCGTTCTGCAGAATCGTTATGATGAGAACGCCCAGTATCGTCCGATGCGGCCCGCCGACGCCCCCGGTGAGCGGGGTGCCGCCCATGACGACCGCGGCGATCGCCGGCAGCAGCATCGGGTCGCCCATTGTGGGGTCGCTGCCGCCGATGCGGAGCATAAGGAATATCCCGGCCACACCGGACAGAAATCCGGATACCAGAAAGGCGTAGAGTTTGTAGCGCGCAACCGGCACGCCGCAGAGTTTGGCAACCGTCTCACCGCCGCCGATGGCGTAAATGAACCGACCGAAGCGGGTTCGCCTGGCGACGAAGATCGCTGCGAGCGCGATACCGATCGCCCAGAGGGCGACCGTGGGCACCCCCAGGAGACTGCCATTGAAGATCGATCCGATCACCAGGTCGGTCGGCAGGTTGATCGCCGCGCCCTGCGTGACATAAAGCGTCATGCCGTTGATCGCGTAAAGCATGCCCAGAGTGGTCAGAAACGACGGAAGCCTGGCGTAGGCGAACAGCACGCCGGCGATGGCGCTGACCAACATGGTGATGAATGGCACCAGAATGACCGCCCATTCGCCATGGTCGCGTATCAGCATCGCCGCGCTCATTCCGGCCAGTGAAACCATCGAACCGACGGCGAGATCGATGCTGCCCATCAGGATGATGAAGGTGCCGCCAACGCTGAGCACGATAAGAACTGCCGCCTGCTGCAGGATGTTGATGGCGTTGCCGATGGTAAAGAAACGGCCATTCAACGCTGTAAACACGATGATCATCGCGATCAGTGCCAACCACGGACTGATGGCCGCCACGGAGATTTGCGGCCGCCAGGATTGTTGCCGAGGGCTGGAATGGCCGGTGGGCCGCGCCGCGGCGGATGGGTCCTGCGTTATCGGTTGAATCGTCCTGCTCCCTGGTTGCCCGCGACCTAGACCATGTCCGCGACGAGCTCGACTTCGCCCGGTTTGTTCTTCGGCGGCGCTGGCACCTCGCGCACCACGTTGCCGCCGCACATGACGAGAATGCGGTTGCTCAGACCGATCAGCTCGAGCAGGTCGTCGCTGATCAGCAGGATACCGACGCCCTCGGCGGCGATCCGCCGGAGTACGCTGTAGATCTCTTCCTTCGCACCGGCATCGACCCCGTTCGTCGGATTGTCGAGAATGAGAATCTTGGCCTGACGAAGCAGCCATCGTGCGAGCAGCACCTTCTGCTGGTTGCCGCCGCTCAGGGTCGATATCTGCGCGTCTACCCCCGCCGTCTTGATACCCAATGTCGCAACGAATTCGAGCGCCGCGCGCTTCTCTCCCGCCAGGTCAAGCCAATAGGTCTCGCCGTGACGCGTCAGCCGGGCCAGGCTCATGTTCGAGGCCACTGACAGTGGCGGTATCACCCCATCCCGGCGATCGGGCGGCAGATAGCCGATGCCCAGGTCACTCATCGTCTGGATCGAACGGTTCTCCGGAACGATGGCATCATCGACCTTGATGGTTCCGGTGGCCCCAGGCAGGGCGCCGGCGAGCACTTGCCCAAGATCGGATTTGCCCGAGCCGAGCAGGCCCGCCACACCGAGGATCTCGCCCGCACGAAGGCTGAACGTCACATCGCCGAAGGAGCCGGTTCGGGTCAGGCCGGCCACGTCGAGGACCGTCCGGTCCTGCGGCTCCTGCTGGTTGTGTTCGCAATAGAAAAACTCATCCCGCGTGCGTCCCACCATCAATTCGTGCAGTCGGTTCTCGGCTATGTCGGCGGCTGGTAATTCGGCGACCATGGCGCCATCCTTCAGCACGTAGAGGCGGTCGCTGATCTCG
The DNA here is from genome assembly GCF_056402975.1 of Mesorhizobium sp. P3_A9. Lineage (NCBI taxonomy): Bacteria > Pseudomonadati > Pseudomonadota > Alphaproteobacteria > Hyphomicrobiales > Phyllobacteriaceae > Mesorhizobium > Mesorhizobium sp. P3_A9. Next base: position 20,908 of record NZ_JBFUGJ010000067.1, read on the forward strand.
ATGACTTCCGACAGGCGGTGCGAAACATAGATGATGGCGGCGCGCTCTCGAGCCGACTGGATGAGCCGCATCAGGAATTCGACCTCGTCCCCGGTCAGCGCGGCGGTCGGCTCGTCCAGCAGCATCACCGGCGATTCAATTCCCGCCAGTTTTGCCAGGGCAAAGGACTTGATGATTTCAATAACCTGCCGAGTGGAAAGATCGAATGTCTCGACCTTCCGCGTCGCGTCTATGCGCTGATGGCCGAAATCCGCCAGGAGTTCGGTGACGTGTCGCAGCATCGCGCGATTGTCGATGACGCCGAAGCGGGAGAACGCTGCCTCGTGCGCCAACAGCACATTCTCGTACACCGACAGCGTCGGGATCAGGGCGAGATCCTGATAGATATGGAAGATGCCTTCTCGGTTGGCATCGGCGTAGCTACGCAGCGAGACCTGTCGCCCGTTCACCAGCAGGGCGCCGGCGTCGGGCCGGAGGTTTCCGCTGATCGTCTTCAGCAGCGTCGATTTGCCAGCGCCGTTCTCACCAACGAGGCCGATGACTTCTCCCTTGCGCAGCGTGAGGCTCACGCCGGAAAGCGCTGGGACGCCACCGAAACTTTTGCCGATGTCCCGCACTTCCAGAAGTGGCGGCGAGGATGCGCCTCGAATGCGCTCGCTCGCAGCCAAGTGACCGGCATCACCTGTGCCGGGTCGTTCCGTCGCTGAGGAAGAACCATTCATGGTCGCTGCTGAGCGCGTCTAATTCGGGCCGATGACGATCGGACCGCTGTTGGACGTCAGGGCGCGCACCGGCGAGAATGGATCCGTGGAGAAGCGATCGGCGTAGAGTTTGGTAACGCGTTCGAACTCGCCCTTTTCCTTGGCCTCCGCATATTCCTTCGGCAGTTGATAGCTGGCCGGCTTCTCACCCCGCCACGTCCAATGATCTTCGGGATGCAAAGGAATGAGCAGGTTCTGCGGATTCCAATCGTCCGGATGCAGAACCTTCGACATTCTCAGGAAGTCATAAGGTGATGTCGATCCCGAATTCAGTTCCTTGTATTTCTTTGCGGCCTCGGGCGTATCAAGTATGTAGCCTCCGAAAATCATCATCCGCTCGGGTAAGGAGGGACGCCAACCGTTGACATAATCGAACACCACCACTGTCGAATAGGCGCCCAGCCAGGCCGGACCATAGGCATAAGTGTTGAAGGCGCGTCCGTTGGCGATCATGTCGATCATATCGGGAATTGCGTCGCAGCCGCTGACCAGCGCCTTGATGCCGCGCTGCTCCAGGGCGTTGACGACCGCGACCGCGGAGTCGTCGTTGGAGACGATCACGGCGTCGATGTCGGGATGCGCGGTCAGGATATCGGCGATTGCCGGCGCGGTCGTGGTGCGGCTCCAACCGCCGGGGCGACGGGCGACGAGTTCGATGCCCGGATAGTCCTTCAGCGCGAGGTCGAAGCCGTGACCGMGCTCGGTCTCCACCGGATTTCCGAGGATACCCTCGATATAGACGACCTTCCCTTTGC
>NZ_JBFUGJ010000068.1:0-22065 GCF_056402975.1 Mesorhizobium sp. P3_A9
CACCGGCACCATGGCGATGGTCGTGCCCAATGTACCGTACCAGAAGCTGATGCCGCGCCCTTGTTCCCGGATCTTGCCGTTCTTGAAACGAACGATGTGATACTCAGGCGTTCCCTTGAAATAGCTGATGAACATGCACGCCCCCAAGGTTCTTCAATAAAATCAGAACTTTACCCGCGATCCCTGAAGCGGTTGGTGATGGGATAGCGGCGGTCGCGGCCAAAGTTCTTCCGGGTGATCTTGACGCCCGGCGCCGCCTGCCGGCGCTTGTATTCGGCGATGTAGAGCAGRTGCTCGATGCGCGTCACCGTCGCCCGGTCATGGCCGCGCGCGACGATGTCGTCGACGCCCATCTCGTTCTCGACCAGGCATTCGAGGATATCGTCCAGCACCGGATAGGGCGGCAGYGAATCCTGGTCSGTCTGGTTCTCGCGCAGTTCCGCCGACGGCGCCTTGTCGATGATGTTCTTCGGGATGACCTCGCCCGAAGGCCCGAGCGCGCCCGGCGGCACATGGCTGTTGCGCCAGCGCGACAGCGCATAGACCTGCATCTTGTAGAGGTCTTTTATYGGATTGAAGCCGCCATTCATGTCGCCATAGAGCGTGGCATAACCGACCGACATCTCGCTCTTGTTGCCTGTCGTGACCACCATCGAGCCGAACTTGTTGGAGATCGCCATCAGGATGGTRCCGCGCGCGCGGCTCTGCARATTTTCYTCGGTGATGCCTTCCTTGGTGCCCTCGAASAGCTGSGTCAGCGTGTGCAGAAAACCCTCGACCGGCTCGAAGATCGGCACGATGTCATAGCGGCAGCCGAGCGCGCGGGCACAGTCCTCGGCGTCCTTGAGCGAATCCTTCGACGTATAGCGGTAGGGCATCATCACSGCGCGCAGCCGCTCYTCGCCGAGCGCATCGACGGCCAGCGCAGCGCAGATGGCCGAATCGATGCCGCCGGACAGGCCGAGCACGACGTTCTTGAAACCGTTCTTGTTGACGTAGTCCCGCAGGCCCAGCATGCAGGCGCGATAGTCTGCCTCCTCCCGCTCGGGGATTTTCGACATCGGCCCTTCCGAGCAGACCCAGCCGTCCTCCGTGCGTTTCCACGTCGTGACGTCGACCGCGTCCTCGAACTGGCTCATCTGGAAAGCCAAGGTCTTGTCGGCGCCGATGGCGAAGGACGCGCCGTCGAAGATCAGTTCGTCCTGACCGCCGAGCTGGTTGGCGTAGATCATCGGCAGCCCGCATTCGATGACCTGCTTGATGACGACCTGATGGCGCACGTCGATCTTGGCGCGATAATAGGGCGAGCCGTTCGGCACCAGCAGGATTTCCGCACCGCTCTCCGCCAGCGATTCGCAAATGCCGACATCGCCCCAGATGTCCTCGCAGATCGGAACTCCGATGCGCACGCCGCGGAAATTGACGGGGCCCTGGATCTCGAGCCCGGCCTGGAACACGCGCTTCTCGTCGAACTCGCCATAGTTCGGCAGGTCGAGCTTGTAGCGCTCGGCGATGATCTTGCCGCCATCGGCGAAAATGATGGAGTTGTGCGTGCCGCTCTTGCGCTTCAGCGGCGTGCCGATGATGACGCCCGGGCCGCCATCTGACGTATCGGCGGCAAAATCCTGCGCCGCCTTCTCACAGGCCCTCAGGAAGGCCGGCTTCAGCACCAGATCCTCCGGCGGATAACCAGCAAGGAAAAGCTCGGTATAGAGCACGAGATCGGCGCCCTGGCGCGCGGCATCCGCCCTCGCCTCGCGCGCTTTGGCGAGATTGCCGGCGACATCGCCGACGGTCGGGTTGAGCTGGGCGATTGCGATGCGCAGGATGTCGAGCTTCTTGGTCATGCCTGCCGGTTTAGCGCGGCAAAATTCGCCCGGCAATGGCGTTCGTTTGGACCAATTCGGACCGATTGCCATCGTCAATCGTGTCGGACCGATTGACCTCAGTTATTCGCGTCCAGACCGGCGATCAGTCGTCGCCCATATACTCGCGCAACGATTGCGGCGAATGGTTCTCGCCGATCGACATCGCCAGGATGCGCGAGATGTGCCGGCGCGGCAGCCTCGTGTCCGCCGCCCATTGGTTGATCTGCGCCTGGATCTTGTCGAGGTCCCGCTTCGAAGTCGGGCTCTCCGCGATGTCGAGGCCGGAGTCGCGCAATGCGGCCGCCATGTCAGCCGAAATCACGAAGGCGTCCCAGCCCAGCCAGCGCAGGAAATACTGGCCGGTGTTGCCGCCCAGCCGGCTGCCATGCTTGCCGAGATAGGCCATCAGCCCGACCTGGTCGTCGGCTGGCCAGTTGGCGAGGAATTCGCCGAAGCCGCCATATTCCCCAGACACACGTTCGACGAAGGCGGCGTTGTCGCGGACAGATTTGATTTTCTGCGGGTTGCGCACAATGCGCTGGTCGGAAGCCAGATCGTGCCAGAAATCGTCAGGCTGGAACAACAGCCGCTTCGGCTCGAAGCGCAGAAATGCCTCCTCGAAACCGGGCCATTTCTGCTCGATGACCCGCCAGACAAAACCGGCGGCGAAGACGCGCTCGGCCATGGTCGAGAGAATGCGGTCGTCCGCGATGTCAGCCACTGCGGCATTGTCGGGCGCCGGCCCCAGCAGCGTTGAAAGCTCCGCGTCGCCGCCCTTGCGTTTGGCTGCACGGGTGCGGATTTTAGCGAAATCTGGCATTTTTGCTTCCATCTCCATGCCGCGCTTTTGAAGGTACTGCATCTTCCTATATGGAGACGAGACTGCCAAGCCGACGCTTTGGTGTGGAGACGTCCATGAACAAGACAGTGCCCGAACTGGCCAATCGATGGCTGAGGCGAAACCCAGAGAATTTGAGCGAGCTTGAGAGGCGGGTGCTGCAAAGCACTGTCGACCGCAAACCCATATCACAGGACATCAACGACAATCTTGCCGGCCTTCAGGGCGCSGGCGATCGTATCGCCGATGCCATCGCCCGYGTCGGCGGYTCRTGGTCGTTCATCCTKTCYTTCATCGCCTTCCTGATCYTSTGGATCGGTGCCAACTGGTGGCTGCTGGGGCAAGAGTCGTTCGACCCCTACCCCTTCATTTTCCTCAACCTGGTGCTGTCGATGATCGCTGCCCTGCAGGCGCCGGTRATCATGATGTCGCAGAAYCGYCAGGCSGCGCGCGACCGCATCGACGCYGCCCATGACTATGAGGTCAACCTCAAGGCCGARATCGAGATCATGGCGCTTCAYGAAAAGCTSGACGAACTGCGCCAYAGCCAGATCATCGGCATGCGCGACGAGATCGCRCAGATAGCCGAACAGCTGAAGCGGATCGACGAACGGCTCGCTCCCCAGACCCAGTCCTCATGACCGAAGCGATCCATCATTTCATCGAACAATACGGGCTGCTTGCCGTATTCCTGGGCTGCATCGCCGAGGGTGAAAGCATCGCCATCCTTGGCGGCTTCTTTGCCCACCAACATGTCTTCGTGCTGTGGCAGACATTTGTCGCGGCCGCCCTCGGCGCCTTCCTCGGCGACACGTTCTTCTTTATCCTGGGCAGAAGTTTCGCCGATCATCGGTATGTCGTCAGATTGCGCAGACGGCCCGGCTTCCGCCGCGCCTATCGCTTGCTCAACACCCATCCCAACATCTTCGTGCTGTCGAACCGATACGTCTACGGTATGCGCCTGGTCGGCGGCATCGCCGCAGGTCTTTCGACCATAGCGATGCCGCGCTTCATCATCCTCAACGCCATCTCGTCGGTGATCTGGGCAGTGCTGTTCAGTTCAATCGGCTACATTTTCGGGTTGGGCGCCGAGCACTTCGTCGGCCAGGCGTTGCTGCGCCACGAACGGCTGCTGATCGGGCTTGGCATCGGCCTGACGGTGGCGATCCTTGCCTGGCTCATCGCCCGACACATCGCCAAGCGGGAGCGCGCCAAGGAGCTTTGACCCGTCAGTCGATGCCGAGCGCCTGATCACCTCGATCGAGGATCAGCGGGATGATCAGGTCTTCCTCATCGGCAAGATGCCGGGTCAGCATGGCGATCAGCCGGCTGTTTTCATTGGCATAGGTATCCGCCGCGAAGCGCTGTTTGTCTTCACTCTCCTGAAGCGTCCTGATGAAGGCATTGGCCGCCTCGGCATTGCGCTCCAATCCTTCATGGATGGTGTGGTGGTCGGCATCGAGAACCTCGAAACCGCGCTTCAGCCGCGCCTCCGCCTTGGCGAAGACCGGAAAATAGTGATGATCCTCGACATTGTGGTGGCCGTCGAGATTACCGAGAAAATGGTTGAGGCGCGGCGCGAACCAGCGCGCGAAATCAGGCGCCGTCAGCCTGCCCTCGCGATAGTCGCCAATACCGTTGGTCAGAATGCCGCCGAGTTCGCGGAACATGTCGTGCCGCTGCAGCCACATGTTGGCGATACCGTGGATGTTGGCGTGGCCCTGCCATTCTTCACGAGGGTATTTTTCGACCAGCCAGCGCAAATCGTCCGGCAGGCCTTTGCGTTCGACAAGCAGAAGATTTGTAGCTTCGGACATGACAGTCTCCTTTGGTGACCGTCATATAAGAATGGCAACCCTAGATCGGTAGTCCGGTGATSCGCTCGATGAKSGCGATGCCCCAGACGCCGGCMACGATCASCACCGARATCAGCACCGCCAGCGAACCGCAATCCTTGGCCAGYTGGATGTCCATATTGAACTCGCGGCTGAAGGCATCGCAGGCCGCCTCGATGCCGGTGTTCAGGACCTCGACCATGATCAGGAGCAGCACCGCGCCGATCAGCAAGGCATAGCCACGCCACGACACCGAAACGAACCACCCGGCCGGCAAAGCGAGCGCGAGCAGCATCAGCTCCTGCTGRAATGCCTTYTCGCTGGCRGCCAGCTTGCGGAACGCCCGCACCGAATTGATAAAAGCGTCGATCAGCCGCTGCATGCCCAAACCTCTTTCCGAATTACCGGCACGAGATAAAGCAACGGCCCGATCAAGGGAATAAGGCGTCTCGTCCTAAATTCACTCAGCGACCGCTATCGAAGGCGTCGACTTTTCAAACTGCGGCAGCTCGTCGTCGATCGAATAGTAGTCGCCTTTGTCACCGACAAAGATATGGCAGTCGCCCTTGAGACCTGTCGGCCTGTCGAACGATCCCGCCATGACCGAGATATAGTCTTGATCCCCTGGCTTCCAGAAAAGCACTGAGCCGCATGTCTCGCAGAAGCCGCGCCTGGCGAAAGCGGACGCTTCATACCAGGTGATGCTCTCAGTGCCTTCGATCACGATGTCGGCGTCGGCAACATTGGTCGCGGCATAGAAATGCCCGCTTTGCTTCCTGCATTGCGAGCAATGACAGTAGACTACCCCCCGCAGCGCTCCACTTGTCCGGAAGCGCACCGCTCCGCACAGGCATGATCCCTGGTGACTGTCGCTCATTTCGGCCCCCCTTGAAGAAACCTCGTTCAGCATCATGGTCAGGATTCCAGCTTTGCGGTGGTTACGCGCAAGCAAATACGACATCGACTGGCGCTCGGAATTCGAAATTCAGTTTCATTTTCAGCAGCGCGCCGTGCGGATTTCAAATTCAAAGCCGCCAAACTGGGTGTTGGCGGTGACGATGGTGCAAAAATTTATGCTTCTACAGCCACAGGTAGAGAAAAACCTGCGGAAGTCGTGCGAATTAAGGAAACTTTAGCGTCGCCGCATTTATGCTCTCGTCAAGCGAAGGTCGCGGGTGGGGACGCGCCTCTTTGCAAGATGTTCTGGACTATCGGGTCGCGCTCCCCAGGTCGGCGATCGATGGAACCCGCAAATTCTGTGCCGGGATCCGAGGGGAAGAGTGAACCAGACATGCAGCCGGCAGCCGCCCCAACCGACAAGAATACTGACATCGCATCCGCCGTCGTCGCCACCATGCGCCAGTTGGGCGTGCTCGGCCTGCCGCGCAACTAYGARATYTTCTACGAGGCRYTGARCGGCACCAAYCGCGAGCTCAGCCTMGCCGTCCTTGCGCTGAGCAATCGGCCGRCRCAAGASGAGCTGGAYAAGATCGGGCGCGCTTTCTTCGCCCAGAATCACGGTCCCAGCATCGTCGAGCATGCCCGAGACGTCATCGCCAGGGAACTCGAGGAGGTTGCGTCGCTGTTGCGAAGTGAGCGCAGCCACATCGAGAAATACGGCAGGATCCTGGATGAAACATCCAGCGGCTTGAGCAATCGCAGCCTGCTCTCGCAGGATCTTCTGCAGAAGATTGCCAATGCAATGGCGGTCGCCACCAATTCGACCATCGATCACGGCCGGCAGGTCGCCTCGACACTGAGCGACAAGACGGCCGAACTCGAGAGCGTCAAATCGAAGCTCGAGGAATACAAGCGGTTGGCCGACACCGATCCCTTGACCCACATCTGGAATCGTCGCGCCTTCGACAAGGAAATCACCAGTATCTACACCAGCAACAAGGGTATCCTGTTCAATGCCTTGATCCTTGCCGACATCGATCGGTTCAAGGATATCAATGACCGCTACGGCCATCCTGTCGGCGACAAGATCATCCAGATCATCGCCGAGATTTTCCAGACCAGCATTCGCGGCGACATGTTCGTCGCCCGCACCGGCGGCGAGGAATTCGCGCTGATCATCGAGGGCGCCAGCGAAGACGCCACCTATGAGATCGCGGAACGCATTCGCGCCCTGATCGAGCAGACGCCCTTCACCAGCAGCCAGACCGGCATSAATTACGGCACCGTSACSGTATCSATGGGCATCTGCATGGCRTCSGAGGCCGACRGYSCSGAGGACCTSTACACCAAGGCSGACCGGGCGCTTTACCGTTCGAAGGTGAGCGGGCGCAACCGCGTGACCAAGCATTCGACGATGGCCGGCCGCGCCGGCAAGAGCTGGCTGCTCTACAAGAAGGACTGAGCTCTTCCCTCTTTGCTGGTTGCACCGGCACTAAACGGGAGCACAAACCACAAGCTAAAATAGAAAAAGGCGCCGGGTTTCCCAGGCGTCTTTTTCTTTATCGGTCCAATTGGTTGGGATCAGCCGTTGGCGACCTGCTTGTGCTGGACCGGGTGGCTTTTCTTCAAGAGATCCGACACCAGGAAGGCCAGTTCGATCGCCTGGTCGGCGTTGAGGCGCGGGTCGCAATGGGTGTGGTAGCGRTCCTGCAATTCCTCGGCGGTGATGGCRCGKGCGCCRCCGGTGCATTCSGTSACRTTCTTGCCGGTCATCTCGACATGGATGCCGCCRGGATGCGTGCCTTCGGCGCGATGCACYTCGAAGAAGGTCTGCACTTCTTTCAGGATGCGGTCGAACGGCCGCGTCTTGTAGCCGGCGGCCTCGATGGTGTTGCCATGCATCGGGTCCGACGACCAGACCACGCTGCGGCCTTCCTTCTGCACCGCGCGCACCAGCTTCGGCAGGTGGTCGGCGACCTTGTCCGAGCCAAAGCGGGCGATCAGCGTCAGCCGGCCCGGCTCATTCTCGGGGTTGAGCAGGTCGATCAGTTCCAGCAAGCCGTCCGGCGTCAATGATGGGCCGCATTTCAGGCCGAGCGGGTTCTTGATGCCGCGGCAATATTCGACATGGGCATGGTCGGGCTGGCGGGTGCGGTCGCCGATCCAGATCATGTGGCCCGAGGTGGCGTACCAGTCGCCCGAGGTCGAATCGACGCGGGTCAGCGCTTCCTCATAGCCGAGCAGCAGCGCCTCATGGCTGGTGTAGAAATCGGTCTCGCGCAGCGCGTAATTGGTTTCCGAGGTGATGCCGACGGCCTTCATGAAGTCCATCGTCTCGGTGATGCGGTTGGCGAGCGACTCGTATTTTTCGCCTTGCGGGCTGTCGGAGACGAAGCCGAGCATCCAGCGATGCACGTTCTCCAGGCTGGCATAGCCGCCCTGCGCGAAGGCGCGCAAAAGATTAAGCGTCGCCGCCGACTGGCGGTAGGCCATCTCCTGGCGGGCGGGATCGGGAATGCGTGACTTCTGGTCGAATTCGATGCCGTTGATGATGTCACCGCGATAGCTCGGCAGCGTCACCTCGCCCTTGGTTTCATTGTCGGACGAACGCGGCTTGGCGAACTGGCCGGCAACGCGGCCGACCTTCACCACCGGCTGCGCGCCGGCAAAGGTCAGCACGACCGACATCTGCAGGAAGACGCGGAAAAAGTCGCGGATGTTGTCGGCGCCATGTTCGGCAAAGCTCTCGGCGCAATCGCCGCCCTGGAGCAGGAAGGCGTCGCCATTTGCCACAGCCGCGAGCTGCTTCTTCAGCTTGCGTGCTTCACCGGCAAAAACCAGCGGCGGAAAGGTGGCGAGCTGGGCTTCGGTGTTCTTGAGCGCGGCAAGGTCCGGATAGGCAGGAACCTGCTTGATCGGCTTTGCTCTCCACGAATTCGGCGACCATTTCGTCATCGCTGCACCCAACACTCTTTCCGGCGCGCACCCTCGCCCGCCATTTCCGCCCCTATATGGGTTGGCGGCTCCATACACGAAGCCGATTTCCTATTCTAGACCGGAATTTCAGCGCTGGCGAATGGGTCGGGTGGGCTACGCCGCCTTCTCCACCAACCGCGCGAGCTGTGTCATCACCACCGCCGAGCCCGCCAGCCGCTTGTCCGGCGTCGGCCAATCGCGCACGAAGACGACGCTGTGGTCCGGCCGGATCTTGGCCAGCGAACCCTGCTCGCCGATGAACTTGACCAGGCCGACCGGGTTGGAGAATTCGCGCTTGCGGAAATGGATGACGACGCCCTTCGGCCCGGCATCGAGCTTCTCGACATTGGCCTTCCGGCAAAGCGCCTTGATGAAGACGATCTTCAGGAGATGCTTCACCTCGTCCGGCAGCGGGCCGAAGCGGTCGATCAGTTCGGCGCCGAAAGCGTCGATCTCCTCGGTGTTTTCGAGATCGCCGAGGCGGCGGTAGAGCGCCAGCCTGAGCTGCAGGTCCGGAACATAGCTTTCCGGGATCATCACCGCCGTGCCGACGGCGATCTGCGGCGACCAGCCGCCATCCTGGACCTCGCCGGAATCCTTCACCTCGGCCACCGCCTCCTCCAGCATCTGCTGATAGAGCTCGAAGCCGACCTCCTTGATATGGCCGGACTGCTCTTCGCCGAGAAGATTGCCGGCGCCCCTGATATCGAGATCATGGCTGGCGAGCTGGAAGCCGGCGCCAAGCGTGTCTAGCGACTGCAGCACCTTCAGGCGGCGCTCCGCGGTGTCGGTGAGCTTGCGRTTGGCCGGCAGCGTGAACAGCGCATAGGCGCGCACCTTGGAGCGGCCGACGCGGCCGCGCAGCTGGTAGAGCTGCGACAGGCCGAACATGTCGGCGCGGTGGATGATCAGCGTGTTGGCCGTCGGAATGTCGAGGCCGGATTCGACGATGGTCGTCGACAAAAGCACATCATACTGGCCGTCATAGAAGGCATTCATGATGTCGTCGAGTTCGCCCGGCGGCATCTGGCCATGGGCCACCGCCACCTTCAGCTCCGGTACGGATTCTTTCAGGAAATCATGGATTTCCGAGAGATCACTGATGCGCGGAACGACGTAGAAGGAGTGACCGCCGCGGTAGCGCTCCCGCAGCAGCGTCTCGCGAATGACCAGCGGATCGAAGGGCGAGATGAAGGTGCGCACCGCCATGCGGTCGACCGGCGGGGTGGCGATCAGCGACAGTTCGCGCACGCCGGTCAGCGCCAGCTGCAGCGTGCGCGGGATCGGCGTCGCCGACAGCGTCAGCACATGGACGTCGGTCTTGAGGTCCTTCAACCGTTCCTTGTGCTTGACGCCAAAGTGCTGCTCCTCGTCGATGATCAGCAGGCCGAGATTCTTGAACGAGATGGCGGAGCCGAGCAGCGCATGGGTGCCGATGACGATGTCGACCTGCCCCTCGGCAATGCCTTTCTTGGTTTCGGCGAGTTCCTTGGCACCGACCAGCCGGGAGGCCTGGCCGACACGGATCGGCAGGCCGGAGAAGCGCTGCGAAAACGTCTTGAAATGCTGGCGCGACAACAGCGTCGTCGGCACCACCACGGCGACCTGGAACCCCTCCATCGCCGCGATGAAGGCGGCGCGCAGCGCCACTTCGGTCTTGCCGAAGCCGACATCGCCGCAGATCAGCCGGTCCATCGGCTTGCCGGCGCCAAGATCGTCGCGCACCGAGTCGATCGCCGTCTGCTGGTCGTCGGTCTCCTCATAGGGGAAGCGGGCGGAAAACTCGTCATAGAGGCCTTCGGCCGGCACCAGCGCCGGTGCGGACCGCATCTGCCGTTCCGCGGCAATGCGGATCAACTGCCCGGCCATGTCGAGCAGGCGCTTCTTCAGTTTCGCCTTGCGCGACTGCCAGGCGCCGCCGCCAAGCTTGTCCAGCGTCGCTTCGGCGGTGTCAGAGCCATAGCGCGACAGAAGCTCGATATTTTCCACCGGCAGGAACAGCCGGTCGTCGCCGGCATAGTGAATCTCAAGACAGTCATGCGGCGCGCCGACCGCTTCGATGGTGCGCAGGCCGATGAAGCGGCCAATGCCGTGGTCGGCATGGACAACGATATCGCCGGCCGACAGAGCCGAGGCCTCGGCAATGAAATCGGACGCCCGCTTCTTGCGCTTCGAGCGCCGGATCAGCCGGTCGCCGAGAATGTCCTGTTCGGCAACGACGACCAGCATTTCGGTCTCGAAGCCGGATTCGAGCGGCAGCACGGCCAATGCCGCCTGCCCCGGCTCGAGCTGTTCGGCTTCGGCAAGCGTCTCCACCTGCTTGAGATTGCCGAGATGGTGCTCGGCCAGGATCTGCCCRAGCCGGTCGAGCGAGCCYTCGGTCCAGCCGGCRATRACGACRCGRCGSCGCGCCGCRCGYTCGTCGGCAATRTGYYTGACGACGACRTCGAAGACRTTGATGYYGGGGTCGGCGCGCTCCTCGACGAAGCTGCGGCCATGGCGTGAGCCGGCGTGGTAGACTTTTTTCGCACCGGCATCGGGCGCATCAAAGGGCGTAAAGTCGATCGCTTCGCGCGGCCCGAGCGAGGCGATCAGGTTTTCCGGCGAGAGATAAAGCAGGTCCGGCGCCACCGGCTTGTAGGGCACGGCATCCTTCAGCGCGGCGTCGGCCTGCTTTTTGCGGGCCTCATAGTGGTCGAGGATCAGCGTGTGGCGTTCGGCCAGCGCCTCATGCGCCAGATGGTCGAAAATGACAGGCGTATCCGGCAGATAGTCGAACACCGTCTCCAACCGTTCGTAGAAGAACGGCAGCCAGTGCTCCATGCCGGCGAAGCGCCGGCCCTCGCTGACCGCCGCGTAAAGTCCGTCGTCGCGCTGGGGTGCGCCAAAGGCTTCGATATAGGAGCGGCGGAAGCGGCTGATGGTTTCCGGCGTCAGCGCCACTTCGCTCATCGCCTGCAGTGCCATCGACTTGCGCTGGCCAGTGGTGCGCTGGGTGGCGGCATCGAAGACTCGGATCGATTCCAGCGTATCGCCGAAGAAGTCGAGCCTGAGCGCCTCGGTCCAGCCGGGCGCGAACAGGTCGAGAATGCCGCCGCGCACCGCGAATTCACCAACGCCGCGCACCGTCGGCACGCGCTCGAAGCCTGACGTTTCCAGCCGCGACACCAGCGCGTTCATGTCGATCTGGTTGCCCGGCTTGGCATGAAACGTCTGCGACTCGACAAGGTCGGCCGGCGGAATGCGCTGAAGCAGCGCGTTGGCGGTGGTGAGGATGACGGCACGATGCGGCTTCTTCGCCAGCGCGATCATGGCGGTCAGCGCATCGAGGCGCTTGGCGGCGGCGTCCGAGCCGGGCGAGACCCGGTCGTAAGGCAGGCAATCCCAGGCCGGCAGTTCCAGCACCGGCAGSCYSGGCGCGGCRAAGGCCAGCGCCTCGAYGATMRMMGGCAGGCGCTGGCCGTCGCGYGCYACGAACAGCACGGGCTTGTCGGGCGCGATTTCGAGGGCAGCCTGCACCAATCCAAAGGCTTCATAGCCATCGGCGACACCGTCGACGATGAACTGGCCGGCGCGGCCTTTCGGCAGTCCGATTTTGGGGATGAGGCTCATGATTGCACGTTTAAAATGTCATGGTCCGGCGGGACGCCAGGATTTTTTGCAGGACGGCACAATCGATATCCGCCGGCACCGGGCGTTCGCCCGTGATCAGCGGCAGGAATTCAGTATCGGGAATATCGAGAAGCCCTTCATATTGGTCGATCTCCTCGGCGGTCAAGGCGCCGATCTCAGCGTCGGCGAAGGTGCCGAGGATGAGATCCATCTCGCGCATGCCGCGATGCCAGGAGCGGAACAAGAGCTTGCGGCGGCGGGCGTCCAGTCCCTCGCTTGATCGTTTCGTTCCAGTCATTGTGCCGCATCCTCACTTGCTGCGGCGCATATAGCGTGGATAGAAGGGGCTGTCAGCCTTGCGCTGCGGCCGTCGCGACATAAGCTGACATCATGCGTCCTTCCATCCTCGATCCGCTGTTTGTTCCGATCACTTCGCTTGCCGGCGTCGGGCCGAAGGTCGGCACCCTGATCGAGAAAATTGTCACGGCTGATCTTGGTGATCGCGCGGCTCGCGCCGGCGACCTTCTGTTCGTGCTGCCGCACACCGTCATCGACCGCCGCAACCGGCCGGGCATCGCGCTCGCGGCCGAAGGCGCGATCGTCACGCTCGAGGTGCGCATCGACCGCCAYCAGCCGCCRCCRCGYGGCAACCGGTCGGTGCCSTACCGGGTCTACGCCCATGACGACACCGGCGAAATCGGTCTGACCTTTTTCCATGCGCATGCTGCCTATCTCGAAAAGGCAATGCCTGTCGGCGAGCATGTCGTGGTCTCGGGCCGCATGGAATGGTTCAACGGCCGCCCGACCATGGTCCACCCCGACCACATCGCGCTGGTCAGCGAGGCGGAGAACCTGCCGCTGGTCGAACCGGTCTATCCCCTCACCGCCGGGCTGTCGGGCAAGGTGCTGCGCCGGGCGATCGGCCAGGCGCTCGGCCGCGTGCCCGAATTCCCCGAATGGCAGGACGGCGCCTTCATGCGCCGGCACACCTTTCCCAGCTTTGGCGACGCGCTCGCCCGCATCCACAATCCGGCCGACCCGATCGATGTTTCCATCGAGGGTGCTGCCTGGCGGCGTCTGGCCTATGACGAGTTGCTGGCGGGCCAGGTCTCGCTGGCGCTGGTGCGCTCGAAGATCCGCCGCCTGTCCGGCCGTCCCCTGGTCGGCGACGGCAGCATCGTCGAGAAACTGCGCGCCGCCCTTCCCTATTCGCTCACATCAAGCCAGGAATTCGCGCTCGCCGAAATCAATGCCGACCTTGCCGACCCCGAGCGCATGCTGCGGCTGCTGCAGGGCGATGTCGGCTCAGGCAAGACGGTGGTCGCGCTGCTTGCCATGGCRCGCGCYGTCGARGCCGGCGGCCAGGCSGCSTTGATGGCACCGACCGAAATCCTGGCGCGCCAGCATCTGGCAACGATCGCCTCGCTTGCCGCCAAGGTCGTGTTGCGCATCGCCATCCTGACTGGTCGCGAAAAAGGCCGCGAGCGCACTGAAACGCTGGCTGGTCTGGCCAGCGGCGAGATCGACATCGTCGTTGGCACCCACGCACTGTTCCAGGAGACGGTGACCTTCCACGATCTGGTCTTCGCCGTCATCGACGAACAGCATCGTTTCGGCGTCCACCAGCGGCTTGCCATCACCGCCAAGGGCGATGCCCCCGACATGCTGGTGATGACCGCCACACCCATCCCGCGCACGCTGGTGCTGACCGCCTTTGGCGACATGGATGTATCCAAGCTCACTGAAAAACCGGCCGGCCGCCAGCAGATCCGCACCGTCACGCTGCCGCTTGAGCGGCTGGACGAGTTGGTTGGCCGCATGGAGGACGCCGTCGCCGGCGGCCAGAAAATCTATTGGATCTGTCCGCTGGTCGAGGAATCCGAAGAGATCAAGCTGATGTCGGCCGAGGATCGCTTTGCCTCGCTAAAACCGCTGTTCGGCGACCGCATCGGCCTCGTCCATGGTCGCATGAAGGGCGCCGAGAAGGACGAAGCGATGCGCGCCTTCAAAGAGGGCGAAACCCGCATCCTGATCGCCACAACGGTCATCGAGGTCGGCGTCGACGTGCCCGACGCCACCGTCATGGTCATCGAACATGCCGAGCGCTTTGGCCTTGCCCAGTTGCACCAGCTGCGCGGGCGAGTCGGGCGCGGCGACAAGCCGTCCTCCTGCGTGCTGCTCTACAAGGATCCGCTCGGCGAGACCGCAAAACGCCGGCTGTCGGTGATGCGCGAGACCGAGGACGGCTTTTTGATCGCCGAGGAGGACCTGAAACTGCGCGGCGAAGGCGAGCTTTTGGGCACCCGCCAGTCCGGCACGCCGGGTTTCCAGGTGGCTCGGATCGAGGCGCATGCCGACCTGCTGGAAGCGGCCCGAGACGACGCCAGGTTGATCCTGTCGCGCGACCCGGAACTGCAATCCGATCGCGGCGAGGCGCTGCGCCTGCTGCTCTATTTGTTCGGCCGCGACGAGGCTGTGCGGCTCTTGCGCGCCGGATGAGGCCCTAGCGGCGGATTGGCGACCGTTCCGTTGATCGGCTCGCCATTCAGCGTCACCATCTTGCTTTTCACCTCGGGCGCCACCAACCCCGCCGAGACAATCAGCTTGGCGCCGTCCTCGATCGTCATGTCGAGCAGCACGATGTCCGACTTCAGCACATACATCAGAAACCCGGTGGTCGGGTTSGGCGTGCACGGCATGAACACGGCGATCAGCGGRTCGCCTTCCTGRTCGAGCTTCTCRTTGATCTCGGTYTCYTTCTCGCTGGCGACGAARACMAGCGACCASACRCCCTTGCGCGGATATTCGACCAGYCCGACCTGGCGGAACATGTCRCCCTTGTTCGACAGCACGGTCTCRAARATCTGCTTCAGCGAGCCATAGATGCCGCGCACCAGCGGCATGCGACCAAGCAGGCGCTCGCCGAAACCGACAATGGCACGGCCRACAATGTTGGCGGTGAGAAAACCGATCAGCGTGATCAGGATCAGCGCGACGATCAGCCCGAACCCCGGAACCGGAAACGGCAGATAAGAGTCGGGGCTGTAACGCGCTGGAATATATGGCTTTACCCAGGAATCGACCCAGCCGATGAACGACCAGGCGATATAGGCGGTGATCGCCAGCGGCGCGCAGACGACGAAGCCCGTGAGGAAATAGTTCCTCAGCCGGGTCATGCCGGAGGTCTTGGGAGCATCGGACATGGTTCACCGGGGGCGCGGGTTGCAGCGCAACATTAGTGAACTGGCGGGCGCTTTGGAACTGCGAAGTTTTTAATTGTGCAGCGGCGTCCAGCAGTTCGTTTTCCGACTTCAGCGGACTGGTTTCAGGCCACAAGCCTGCTGAAAGTTCACCCTGTTTGGGGCGTGACATTGACAAAATCCGGAGCGACGGTCAGTCCGGGACAGGAAATGGGGAGCCAATGCTCAGATTGATTCTTGTGGTCATTCTGACTGGCATGGCCCGCGACAACGCTTAGGCGGAGTAAGCCATGCCGTCTCAATCCTGCTTTTCGTTTCGCCGCATCGCCCGCTGCGCTTTGCTGGTCAATGGCATCGCTTCATCCGCCCATGCCCAGCAACAACAGGCCAAATCGGATGTTGCCGGCATCGAGTTTGTTACCCTCGATCACCTTCCAAGGGCGCCGGCCTCCGCCAAATCGCAAAAAGACTGCGACTGGAAGCTGACCAAGCCGAAGACGGCGGGTGGGCAAGCCATTGCCGCGCTAGGCTGGGGCGTCACGGCGGAGCAACCGCTTGGCGCCTATCGGGCCGTGAGTTTCGCCGGCCAGTTCGAGCCTTCCACCAGCGGCACCTGCCATATCGACAAGGGCAACGTCGCCATCTTCTCGGACCAGCAGTTGATTGCGCTGGCCTACGCCGCCAAGGGCGCCAAGCAAACCATTGGCAGCATCGCGCTGCTGCAGGATGGCCTGCGTATATGGGATGGCGACTTGGTCGCCGCGCCCATCGCGGATATCCGCCTCGTCGACGGCAAAAGCCTTCAGGTCGTTCCGGTCGCCGCTGAAGATGCGGTTTGCGAGAGCGCGGGCAAGGTCCCCAATGTCTACGGCAAACCCATCGACCAGGCGCGCCAGTCCCTGATCTCGGCGGGCTGGGCGCCCCTCAAAAATCCAAAGGCCGACGAGGGCCAGGAATTGGAACTCAGCAAGCAGGGCATGGTCGAAGTCGACAGCTGTTCGGGAACAGGCGTCAATTTCTGCAATTTCTACTACCGCAAGGACGCCATGGAACTCTCGGTGACCACAGCTGGCGAAGAGGATCCCCGCATAGTCGTGGGCTACAGCACGCAGTGCGACCGGGCCCATTGGCACCAACCCGATTGACCTGAATGTCAGCGTCTCGCCGGACTCCCTTGGTGCTTGCCGCCCCAAAGTAACCCCGGTGATGCGCTTCGTGCCTGCCAACGCTTGCCGATGCCAGCGGGCAGCTGCCAGTTCCGCCATCCACCGAGCAGTTCAAGTCTCATGAGGCTTGCCTTGCCGCGCTGCAAGACACTTACGCGGAAGACAAGAAACAGTCTGGTATCATAACGGCCCGTGCACCGACACAACCCTGCAGACGAGCGGAGAGAACGGCTACACCCTGAGCACGCCGGGCTTTCAGCCGGGGCGCTGATTACTCCACCGTCACCGATTTCGCCAGATTGCGCGGCTGGTCGACGTCGGTGCCCATGAACACGGCGGCGAAATAGGCCAGCATCTGGATCGGCAGCGCATAGATGATCGGCGAGATGATTTCCGGCACATCCGGCAGGATAATCGTCTCCATCGTCTTCACGCTCACCTGCGCCGCGCCCTTGCTGTCGGTGATCAGGATGATCTTGCCGCCGCGCGCCGCCACTTCCTGCATGTTGGACACGGTTTTTTCGAAAATTCGGTCATGCGGCGCAATGACGATGACCGGCATGTTCTCGTCGATCAGCGCGATCGGCCCGTGCTTCAATTCGCCCGCCGCATAGCCTTCAGCGTGGATGTACGAGATTTCCTTGAGCTTCAGCGCGCCTTCCATGGCCAGCGGGAAATTGGTGTCGCGGCCGAGATAGAGCACATCCTTGTAGCGCGACAGTTCGCGCGCGATCCGTTCGATCTGCKCYTCGAGYTTSAGCACCTGGTTGGCATAGCGCGGCGCTTCCGARAGCKCGCGCACCAGGRTYTTTTCCTGCTCTTTCGAGATCGTGCCGCGSGCCACGCCGGCGCGCACSGCAAGCGAYGCCAGSACGGASAGCTGGCAGGTAAAAGCCTTGGTCGAGGCGACGCCGATCTCGGGGCCGGCGAGCGTCGGCAGCACGACGTCGGATTCGCGCGCCATGGTCGATTCGCGCACATTGACGATGGCGCCGATYTTCATGCCSGCCTTGCGGCAATAGCGCAGCGARGCCAGCGTGTCGGCGGTCTCGCCCGACTGCGAGATGAAGAARGCGGCRTCRTTSGCCGACAGCGGCATCTCGCGGTARCGGAATTCSGAGGCGACATCGATGTCGACCGGCAGCCGCGCATAGCGCTCGAACCAGTATTTGCYGATCAGCCCGGCRAGRTASGCRGTGCCGCAAGCSGARATCGCCARCCGGCCRATCTTGGCRAAGTCGAACGGCAGGTCGAGCGGCTTCGAGACSCCGSMGACGAAATCCACATAATGCGCCAGCGTGTGCGAGATCACCTCGGGCTGTTCATGGATYTCCTTCTCCATGAAATGGCGYCGRTTGCCCTTGTCGACCATGAARCTGGTCGACAGCGACTGCTGCCGCTTGCGCTCGACTTTTTTGCCGTCGATGTCGAAGATCGCGACGCCGTCACGGCGCACCACCGCCCAGTCGCCGTCTTCCAGATAGGTGATCGAATTGGTGAACGGCGCCAGCGCGATGGCGTCGGAGCCCAAAAACATCTCGCCATCGCCATGGCCGACAGCCAGCGGCGGCCCATTGCGGGCGCCGACGATCAGGTCTTCGTCGCCCTTGAACATGATGGCCAGTGCAAAGGCGCCTTCCAGCCGCTTCAGTGCCTGGTGCGCGGCCTCGACCGGCTTCAGCCCCTTGGCCAGTTCGCGCGCCACCAGATGGGCGACGACCTCGGTGTCGGTCTGCGACGAGAAAGAGTAGCCGTCGCGGATCAGCTCGTCGCGCAGCTCGGCGAAATTCTCGATGATGCCGTTGTGGACGATGGCGACACCGTCGGAAAAATGCGGGTGCGCATTGGTCTCGTTGGGCACGCCATGTGTTGCCCAGCGCGTGTGGCCGATGCCGATCGTGCCTTCGAGTGGCTCCTCCTTGAGGCGGCGTTCGAGGTTGACCAGCTTGCCTTCGGCGCGGCGGCGACCAAGTTGTCCCTTTTCGATGGTGGCGACGCCGGCCGAGTCATAGCCGCGATATTCGAGCCGCTTCAGCGCATCGACGATGAGCGGCGCAACCTGCGAGTGACCGACGATTCCAACGATACCGCACATGCAGACAGTCCCCGATTCCCCATGCAAAACCAGCGCTATTTAGGGATGGCCGGCCTGCCGTGAAAGTCACATTGCATTTCGTCCGGTGTAACGGACGCTTCTCAACGCATGCACCATGCCAGACCGCTCTTGCAATCCGGTTACTGCAATTGTTCGGTTTTTCGATTGCTCGGCCAGAAAGCAAATCTGCCAGCTGACCGTTAGTGGTCGGCGCCGGCGGCCTTTTTCWTCGCCGCCGCGGCCGAAGCAAAACGCTCGCGCAGTTCCTTGCCCTTGCCGGGGATCGTCTTCTGACGAGCGCGGCCGAACGCCAGCGCATCGTCGGGCACGCTTTCGGTGATGACGCTGCCGGAAGCAATATAGCCGCCCTTGCCGATCGACACCGGCGCCACCAGCGAGGAATTCGAGCCGATGAAGGCGCCTTCGCCGATGTCGGTGAAGAATTTCGAATAGCCGTCATAGTTGCAGGTGATGGTGCCGGCGCCGATATTGGCGCCCGCGCCGACGCGGGCATCGCCGATATAGGTCAAATGGTTGACCTTGGCGCCCTCCGAGATAACAGCCTGCTTGACCTCGCAGAAATTGCCGACCTTTGCTTTGTTCCGAAGATCGGCGCCCGGCCGCAGCCGCGCAAAAGGCCCGACATCGCAATTGGACGCAATGGTGGCGCCTTCGATATGGCTGAAGGCATGGATCTTGGCGCCCGTGGCAATCTTCACCCCTGGGCCGAACCAGACATTGGGTTCGACGAGTGTGTCGGCGCCGATCTCGGTGTCATGCGAGAAATACACGGTCTCCGGCGCGATCAGCGTCACCCCCGAAAGCATCGCCTCGTGCCGGCGGCGCTGCTGCCAGATGGCTTCGGCTTGTGCGAGTTCGGCGCGGTTGTTGATGCCCAGCGCGCTTTCGAAGCTGGCCTCGGTGGCAACGACATCGAGCCCCCGCGCGCTGGCGATCTCGACGATGTCGGTCAGATAATACTCGCCCTTGGCGTTCTTGTTGCCGACGGCGTCGAGCAGCCTCAGCGCATGGGCACCGGCCACCGCCATCATGCCGGCATTGCAGAAGCCGATTTTTTTCTCCTCTTCGGAGCAGTCTTTTTCCTCGCGAATGGCAATCAGCTTGCCATCCTTTTCGATCAGCCGGCCATAGCCGGTTGGGTTGGGTGGGCGAAAGCCGATCACGACGACAGCCGCGCCTTCCGCCAATTTCAGCCGCGCCACCGTCAGAGCATCCGCGTCGATCAGCGGCGTGTCGCCGAACATCACCAGCACATCGTCGTAACCTTTTGATATTGCTTCACGAGCAGCAAGAACCGCATGCGCCGTACCGAGCCGCTTTTCCTGTATGAAGGTCTCTGCCTTCGGTGCGAACTTTGCCGCCGCCTTGCGCATCTCGTCGACGCCATGCCCGATCACCAGCGCCTGGTCACCGGCGCCGGCGGCTTCAGCGGCCTTCACCACATGGGCAACCATCGGCAGCCCGGCGATCTGGTGCAGCACCTTCGGCAGCGCGCTCTTCATGCGCGTGCCTTCACCGGCGGCGAGGATGACGGACAGGCAGGATCTCTGGCTCATGGACGGACGACCATATGAAAAGGGTTGGGAATCAAAGCATGCTAGCAGCGGCGCCATGCTGCACCAATGCGGTTAAATTCCGGTGAGATTGAGTGCGGGGCTAAAGCACGACGCCATCTCGTCGATTTATTCAAAATAAATGTTTGGCCGCCATRGTCTTAAAAAATTTCTGCATCGTAAAAGGTAGATGCATGGAGATTTTATCTAAATTGATTGTTGCCGCTTTCGGCTTGCTAGCCTGCATCTTCGTTGGTGCAGTCGTGGGCTTGGGCCTATCATCAATTTCGGTATCAAAATCAAATGTTTCAGGTTTCTTGGAACACGCCTTCATATTGGTTCCGATATGCGCTTTGGCCGGCGCGGTCACCTTCTTTTTTATATTGAGCTCCGTTACAAAACGGTGATCGTCCCGCAACTGCAATGACGCCGACCAATAGCTCTATCCCAGCCGCCCCAGCACCGGGAAATTCTCCAGCAGCCAGTAGGACRCKGTCTGCACACCGCCGGTGAGGAAAAACACGCCGGCGACCACCAGMAGCGCGCCGATGGCCTTTTCGACGCGGCCGAGATGGACRCGGAAYTTKCCGAGRAARCGCATGAAGGCGCCGGAAAACARSGCCGCGATCAGGAACGGRATGCCGAGSCCAAGCGAATAGGCGGCGAGCAGCAGAGCGCCCTCGCCCACGGTTTCGCGGCCGCCGGCCAGCGTCAGGATCGGCCCCAGCACCGGGCCGATGCACGGTGTCCAGCCAAAGGCGAAGGCGAGCCCCATGACATAGGCGGCGACGGCACTTGCAGGCTTGCCTTGCGACTGGAAGCGCGCCTCGCGCGACAAGAGCGGAATGCGCAATATGCCGAGGAAATTCAGGCCCATCAGGATGATGAGCACACCGGCGGCCATCGCCAGCGGCTCCTGCCAGATACGCAGCAGCCGGCCGATGGTCGAGGCACCGGCGCCGAGTGCGACGAACACGGTCGAGAAGCCGAGCACGAAAGCAATCGAGGAATAAAGCAGTGCGCCGCGCGTACCTTCGCGGGCCGTCACGCCCGCATTGCCGCGAAAATCATCGACCGAAACGCCGGCCATATAGCAGAGGTAGGGCGGCACCAGCGGCAGCACGCATGGCGACAGGAACGAGATAGCCCCCGCCCCGATCGCGCTGACATAGCCGATGTCCAATGCCATTCCCAAGCTCCGACTGTTTGGCGACGATATAGCGACGGTCCAGTACGTCTGCCAATCACCATTGTGTGGAAAGTCATCGCCGCATGTGCGCGTCGGGGACGAAAGCACCTGCGTTGGACGTTGATACAAAGAGGCCGCGATTTCCCGCGTGTCTCCAAATATCAGCCAGGGAGATTTCCATGAAAACCATAGCCACAGGACTGGCAGCACTTTTGCTCAGCACCGCCGCATCCTTCGCCGCCGAGGCGTGGAAGGAGGCCGAAGTCAACGGCACCAAGATCTACACCGACGCCATGGGCATGACGCTCTACACCTATGACAAGGACGAGAAGGGCAAGACCAACTGCTACGACAAATGCGCCACCAACTGGCCGCCGCTGAAGGCCGAGGCCGGCGCCAAGGCGGATGACGAATGGAGCGTTGTCGACCGCACCGACGGCACCAAGATGTGGGCCTATGACGGCAAGCCGGTCTACACCTTCATCAAGGACAAGAAGGCCGGCGATGTGACCGGCGATGGCGTCGCCGGTGTCTGGCACATCGTCAAAGCCGACTGATCCTCGATACCGTTGCCCGCCGGCTGGCGGGACAAAAGCTGGTCGCCGGGCATCCCTCCATGCAGCCGGCGGCCAGCGTCAGACAGCCTGTCACGGTGTCGTCCCAGTTTTGTACGCAGCCGGATTTTCCTCGACTCGGCGGAAAAATGAACCGGGCTGTTTCCGCTGACTCGAGACCGTCATCTCTCCAAGCCGAAATCTGTGATTTTCTCCATACACTCTAAGAGTGTATTGCTGCGGACAGCCCCGCAATTT
>NZ_JBFUGJ010000069.1:0-21866 GCF_056402975.1 Mesorhizobium sp. P3_A9
CTCGACAAATCCCTGTCCGGCTACAAGGTGACGCGGCTTGGCCATTCGCTGCAGGCCGCGACGCGGGCCTGGAACGCCGGCGCCGACATCGACTGGGTGGTGTCGGCGCTGCTGCACGACATCGGCGACATCTACGCGCCTTACAACCACGATGAATATGCCGCCGCCATCATCCGGCCGTTCGTGCGCGACCAATGTGCCTGGGTGGTCGAGAAGCACGGCGACTTCCAGTTGCTCTATTACGGCGAGCATGTCGGCGCCAATCCGCACAAACGCGATGCCTTCCGGGGCAGCGCCTATTTCGACGACTGCGCCGAATTCTGCGAGAAATGGGACCAGTCCAGCTTCGATCCCGATTATCCAACCAAGCCGCTGGAATTCTTTGCGCCCCTGGTGAAAGAGGTTTTTGCGCGCAAGAGCTATGGTTCGGGAGTCATCAGGACCGGGGTCCGTGCTCCGATGTCGGACGAGGGTGTCGCGTTGGCGCGATCGGCAATGTAGGACACCATCGGCGATTGTCTTGCCCGGCACCGAAGTCCAACCGATGCAGGTAGCTCCGAAGCCGGAAGGCGCGCTAGGCCGCGGTGATCGGGACGCCGGCGGGCCAGTTCCGTCGCTGATCGCTTTGGTCGGCCACGTCTTTGCCGCGTGCGACAAAGCCGCGCCAGCCGCCGAATGAAGAGATATCGAGGGCACCGTCCAAGCCGGCGGTTTCGACCAGGAAACCCTTGGCCGGGGTGCCGTCGTCGAGTTCGACCGTGCCGATGCCGAGCGGTGCCGGAATAGCGGCGACGAAACGGCCAAAGGCCTCCGGCTCGAGCCGCCAGATCTCGACGTCGATCCGCGTGCCGCCGTCGGCAACCCTGATCAAGCCGGGCTTGGGCACAGACTGGCCGGCCAGCGCATAGAGCTTGTAGGCGGCGGCCGTCCTGGTCGCGCGCAGGAACTGTGCACCGAGCTGGCTGAGCTGGCCATTGAGCGGCATGCCGGACAGATGCGCGCCGACCACCACCAGGTCGATCAAACCGTCGCAGGGCGCGACAGCGGCTGGCTGCAGGCTGGGCTGCGGCCAGCCGGTTGCGCCGAGGACAAGGCCGCTCGCCGCATGGATATCGCGAGCAAGAGCTGATGTCAGCCAATCCCTGCCCGCCATGGCCAGCAACGTCACGCTCATCGGCAGCCCGTCGTCGCGCTTGCCGGTCGGCACGGCGATACCGCACATGTCGAGCAGATTGACGAAATTGGTGTAGGTGCCGAGCCGGCTGTTGGTGGCGATCGGATCGGCGAGCACGGCGTCCAGCGCATAATGCGTCGGCGCGGTCGGCACGCAGAACAGGTCGACCGAAGCAATGACCGGGGCGAGCTTGGCCTTGTAGGCCTGCAGCGCATAGAGGCCCTTGAAGGCGTCGGCCGCCGACAGGCCGCGCGCGCCACCGATGATCTTTCGCGTCACCGGGTGCATGGCGGCCTCATTGGCCTCCATGAATTCGCGGATCGCCGCATAGCGTTCGGCCACCCAGGCGCCTTCATAGAGCAGATTGGCGGTGGCGTAGAAATCGGCGAACGGAATCTCCACCAGCCGGCAGCCGAGCTTTTCCAGCAGGCCAAGCGCCGCCTCGAAGCCTGCCTGCATCGAGGCATCGCCGAAGAATTGCAGGTCCGCCTTCGCCGGCACGCCGACGCTCAGCATCGGCGGGCGCGCTGCGAGCGCCGGCACCTTCACAGTCCGCGAGTAGGCATCGGCCGTGTCCTTGGCCGTCGCCACGCCGTACACCGCATAAGCGTCGTCGACGGTGAGCGCGAACACCGAGATGCAGTCGAGCGTGCGGCAGGCCGGCACCACGCCGGCGGCCGAGAGCGCGCCGACCGTCGGCTTCAGCCCGACGATGTTGTTGAGGCCGGCGGGAATGCGGCCGGAGCCGGCCGTGTCGGTGCCGAGCGCGAACGAGACGATGCCGCGCGCCGTCGCCACCGCCGAGCCCGACGACGAGCCGCCCGGCACGAGGCTGGCATCGACCGCGTTCCTCGGGATCGGATAGGGCGTGCGCACGCCGACCAGTCCGGTGGCGAACTGGTCGAGATTGGTCTTGCCCACCACCAGCGCGCCGGCGGCCTTCAGCCGCGCCACCACGGTGGCGTCCTTGTCGGGCATATAGGCATATTCGGCGCAGGCGGCAGTGGTCGGCATGCCGGCGACATCGATGTTGTCCTTGACCGCGAACGGCACGCCCCACAGCGGCTTGCCCACCGGATCGAACGACCCGAGCTCTTGCGCCTGCGCCAGCATGCCCGCCTTGCCGGCGAGATGAATGAAGATGCCGGGATCGTCGGCCGCCGCGATGCGCTCATGCACCGCATCGATCATGGCGGAGACACTTACGCCAGCCGCATAGGCCGCATGCAGACTGCCGATGTCGAAGCGGATTTCGCTCATGTGGCCTCTCCCAGAATGATCACCGGCAGGTCCCAYTGGATCAGCACGACGCAGCCGTCTTTCGTCCACACCGAATGCTCGGTCCCGACYGGATTCAGGATGACGCTGCCKGCKGRATAGTCGCCRTTCTCGTCGCTCTGSGTSCCYTCSAGCACGACGATGGTYTCCAGCCCGACATGGCGGTGGCGCGGCACGCCGGCGCCGGGCYGGTAGTCGAGGATCGCCACCGACGGCTCGACCGGTCCGCCCTTCAGCAGCCAGTGTACCGTGATGCCTTCGCGAAAAGGCTCGAACGCCAGGTCGCGCCAGCCGCCACCGACGAGGCCGGCAAAACTCAAATTAGCCATGGGCAAGTCCCTGCAGCACCTGGTCGGTCGTCGCCGTCCAGCCGACGATCGCACCTTGCGCGCGGATCATGGCGATGGCCGCCGCCTTGAATTCGGGAAAATAGCTTTCCGTCGCGTCTTCGGCGAGCAGGCACTCATAGCCGCGATCATTGGCCTCGCGCATCGTCGTCTGCACGCAGACTTCGGTGGTGACCCCTGCGAAAACCAATTGCTGTGCGCCAAGCCGCTTCAACTCGTCACCGAAGGTCGTCGCGTAGAAGGCGCCCTTGCCCGGCTTCTCGATGACGATCTCGCCCGGCAGTGGCGCCAATTCGTCGAGGATCGCCGTACCCGGCTCGCCGACGATCAGCACGCGGCCCATCGGCCCGACATCGCCGATGCGGATCGACGGATTGCCGCGGTTGCGCTTGGCCGGCGGCAGGTCGGAAAGGTCGGCGCGGTGGCACTCCATGGTGTGGATCACCGTCAGGCCGGCGGCGCGGAACCCCTCGATAAGCTTCTTCACCGTCGGCACGATCGCCGTCACCCGGCTGACATCGTTGCCCAGGCTGGCGCCGAAGCCGCCGGGCTCGGCGAAATCGCGCTGCATGTCGATGACGACCAGCGCCATCGTGTCGGGCTTGAACGCAAAGGCAAAAGGCTGCGCATCGATTTCCGCCATCAGTGATGYCCCGCCATATGTTCGCCGATGGTCTGCACGCTCGCCTGCGCGATCGGCGTTTCGTAGACCAGCGCGCCGTCCGACATGACGAAGATGCGGTCSGACAGTTCSAGSAGTTCGTCGAGGTCYTCCGACATCAGCAGCACGGCCGCACCCGCATTGCGCGCCTTCATGATGCGGGCGCGGATTTCGGCCACCGCGGAGAAATCGAGGCCGAAGCAGGGGTTGGAGACGATCAGCAGGTCGACCTCGCCGGTCAGCTCGCGCGCCAGCACCGCGCGCTGCACATTGCCGCCCGACAGCGAGGCGATGGGCGACGACAGCGAGGCGGTCTTGACCTTGAACTGCTCGACCAGCCTGGCGCTGAAGGCGCGGATGGCACTGGCGTTGATCCAGCTCACCGGCCGGCCATTGCCGTCCATGTCGAAGGTGCGGAAGGAGATGTTCTCGGCCACCGTCATTTTCGGCGCACAGGCATTCTTCAGCGGCTCCTCGGGAATGAGCCGCACATTGAGCGCCCGAGCCTCGGCCCGCGTCGCCGCATAGGCCGAGCCGCGCACCAGCACCTCGCCGGCGTCGCGCGGCCGCTGACCGGCTAGAACTTCGAGGAATTCCTTCTGGCCGTTGCCGGAAATGCCGGCAATGCCGACGATCTCGCCCGAGCGCACGCCGAGGTCCTCGATGCGGATCGACTTCAGCCCGGTCCTGTCCGGCGCCTTCAGCGATTTGACCTTGAGCACGATCTCGGCATCCGGTTTCGGCGCCGCACGGCTGTCGAGCGCCGCGATCGGCTGGTCGCCGATCATCATCGCCGCCATCGCCTTGTGGTCGAGGTTGGCAACGCGGCCGGTTCCCGTCAGCTTGCCCTTGCGCAGCACGCTCACATCGTCGGCGAAGGCGGTGACCTCATGGAATTTGTGCGAGATCATCAGCACGGTGAGGTCGCCCGCCTTGGTCATGGCGCGCACCAGTCCCAGCACCTCCTGCGCCTCGCCGGGCGTTAGCACCGAGGTTGGCTCGTCCAGCACCAGGAAGGAGCGGCCGAGATAGAGCTGCTTGATGATTTCSAGCTTCTGCTTCTCGCCGGCCGCAAGCTCCGCCACCTTGACGTCGAGCGGCAGCTTGAACGGCATGCGCTCCATGAACACGGCGAGATCGCCCCGCTCCTTGCGCCAGTCGATGATGCCCGGCACCTTCTCGCGCGAGATGACGAGGTTTTCCGCGCCGGTAAGCGAGGGAACGAGGGTAAAATGCTGGTAGACCATGCCGAGCCCAAGCGCCGAGGCGTCGCGCGGACTGGCGATCGCCACCTCGCGGCCATCGACCAGCATGTCGCCCGATGTCGGGTGATAAAAACCCATCATACATTTGACCAGCGTCGACTTGCCGGCGCCGTTTTCGCCGAGCAGCGCGTGGAACGAGCCCGCCGGCACCTTCACCGACACCGCGTCCAGCGCCGTGAAGCCGCCGAAGCGCATGGTCATCCCTATGGTTTCGACGCCGACCGCTTTCCTGTCACTCATCGCGGCCTCCTCACGGCAGCTGCGCGACGAGCGCCTTCGAATTCGACACCGTGCCGAAGACGCCGCCCTGCATCTTGATCATCTTGATCGCCGCCAGATGGTTGCCGTAATCGGTCGCCCCGCAGCAATCCTCCAGCATCATGCATTCATAGCCGCGGTCATTGGCTTCGCGCATAGTGGTGTGCACGCAGACATCCGTGGTGATGCCGGTCAGCACGATATTCTCGATGCCGCGCTGGTTGAGGATCAGCTCCAGATCGGTGGCGCAGAACGAGCCCTTGCCCGGCTTGTCGATGATCGGCTCGCCTTCGATCGGGTAGAGGTCGGGGATGATGTCCCAGCCCGGCTCGCCGCGCACCAGGATGCGCCCGCACGGGCCGGGGTCGCCGATGCCGGCATTGATGCGGCGTGAACGCCAGCGCTTGTTGGCCGGCAGGTCGGCGAGATCGGGGCGATGCCCCTCGCGCGTGTGGATGATGGTGTAGCCCTTGGCCCGCATCGCCGACAGCACCGCCTTGATCGGTTCGATCGGCGCGCGCACCAGCGACAGATCGTAGCCCATATGGTCGACATAGCCGCCCGGCCCGCAGAAATCGGTCTGCATGTCGATGATGATCAGCGCCGTGTTGTCGGGCCGCAGGTCACCATTATAGGGCCACGGATAGGGCTCGGCATCGATCGTGTGCTGGGTGAATTCGGCTCTGGCGTTCATAGGCAAAACTCCAGTCATTTGGTGTCAGTCATTTGGTGATCGACAATTCGCCCGGCGCACCGGCAAGCGAGCGTGTCGGCGACGAAGTGGCGATCATGATGATGAGGGTGAGGATGTAGGGAGCGGCGTAGAACAGATAATAGCCTTGCGTGACGCCGACCGATTGCAGCGCCGGACCGAGCGCCCCTGCCCCGCCGAACAAAAGGGCTGCGGCAAAGCAGCCGAGCGGGTTCCAGCGCGCGAAGATGACCAGCGCCACCGCCATCAGGCCCTGGCCCGACGAGATACGCTCGGTCCAGCTGCCGGGATAGTAGAGCGACAGATAGGCGCCGCCGATGCCGGCCAGCGCGCCGCCGACGCCGGTGGCGAGCAGCCGCACCGTATCGGGGTTGAGGCCCATGGCGCGTGCGGCGTCCGAACTGTCGCCGACGACGCGCACGATCAGGCCGGCGCGGGTGTTGCGGAAGGCCCACCAAAGGATGACCGACAGCACGGCGCCGATGAGGAACAGCACATTGACATCGAGTGCGGCCTGCACCTGCGGAATATCGGACCAGCCGCCGAAGGGAATGGCCGGCAAATTGGGCGCCTTCGGCTTGATGAACGGCTTGCCGAAGAAGAAGGCCAGCCCCGAGCCGAACAGCATCAGCGCGATGCCGATGGCGATGTCGTTGACCTTGGGGAATTTACAGATCCAGCCGTGGAACAGGCCGAAGCACAGGCCGGCGAAGGCTGCGGCGAGCAGGCCGAGCCAGGGCGAGTTGGTCATCACCGCCACCGCATAGGCGGTCATGGCGCCGAAGACGAGCGTGCCYTCGAGCCCAAGATTGATGCGGCCGGACCGCTCGGTGATCGCCTCGCCGAGCGAGACGAAGATGAAGGGCGTCGACACGCGGATGGCGCCGCCCAGAATGGCCAGCGGCACGCCCCAGAGGCCGATCTCGGTCGCATCCATCAGGCAGTCCCCCTCGACAGATCGGGCCGCTTCCACAGATCGGGATTGAAGGCCTTGAAGCGGCCGTAAAAGGTTTCGCTGAACAGGATGACGATGAAGATCATGCCTTGCAGCAGCAGCACGGTGGCATCGGGCAGGTCCATGCGGCGCTGGATCAGCCCGCCTGACGCGTCGATACCACCGAGCAGGATGGCGACCGGGATGATGGCCAGCGGGTTGTGGCGGGCCAGGAAGGCGACGAGGATGCCGGTGTAGCCATAGCCGGCGGCGAGCGAGGCATTGGCGCTGCCTTGCACGGCGGCGACCTCCAGCATGCCGGCAAGCCCGGCAAAGCCGCCGGCCAATGCGGTGAAGCCGACGATGAGCGGCCCGACCGCCAGCCCTTGCACCTGTGCGGCCCGCACATTGCCGCCGGCGATGCGCGCGGCGAAACCCCAGCGGGTCTTTTCGATGAGCACCCAGGAGAGGATGCAGGCGACGACGCCGACCACCAGCCCCCAATGCACGTCCATGCCCGGTATGTTGCCGATGCGGTAGATCTCCGCCAGCGGCTGCGTCGACGGCTTGTTGCGCGAGGCCGGGTCGCGCAGCGGCCCTTCCACCAGCTGGTTCATCAGCGCGATGGCGATGTAGGCCATCAGCAGGCTGGAAATGGTTTCGTTGACGGCCCGGTAGTGGCGCAGCGCGCCGACGGCACCGATCCAGATGCCGCCGGCGGCCATGCCCGCCACGCCCATGGCAAGAATGACGATTGGGGAAGGCGCGCCGCTGAGCGCCACGCCGATGGCAGCGGCACCGACGCCGCCGAGCACGATGGCGCCCTCGCCGCCGATGACGACGAGGCCAAGCCGCGCCGGCAGCGCTACGCACAGCGCCGCCAGAAGCAGCGGTGCGGCCCGCGACAGCGAGTTCTGGATCGAGAACCAGGAGCCGAAGCCACCCCGCCACATGGTTTCGTAGAGCAGGATCGGCGACTTGCCGACCAAGGCGATGAACAGGCTGAACAGCGCCATGCCGACGACAAGCGCCGCGAGCGGAATGACGAAAGCCTCCGCCCGCCGCGCGATCCATTCCACCGCCGCCGGATAGCCCTTGGCACCGAAGAGTGCCGGCATGCCGGCCCCTGTCACTGTATCCGTCATCGCCCCGCCCCCCCTCGTATCAGGCGGTCGAGCCGACGACGCCCTCGACCAGATAGTCCATGCTTTCGAGCTCGATCGCGGTTTCCGGAAACGCCTGGCTCGCGGTGGCGACGACAGCGCCCTTGTTGCTCTTCAGCGGGCCCTTGATGACGGCGAAGCCGCCCTTCATCATTTCGGCCAGCGTGGCGTCGAACTGCTTGCGCGCCGGCTCGCCGACAGCGGGACCAAGCGGGCTCATCTTGACGAAGCCGTCGGCCAGGCCGCCGCGCGTGAAGTTCGGCAACGGCGTGCCGGCCACCAGATCGTCGACGAACATCTTGTAGACCTTGGCCCAGTTCCATTCGGCACCGGTGAGATACTTTTCCGGCGCCAGCGGGCTCTGGTTGGCGTGATAGCCGCAGACGAAGGCGCCGCGCCCGGCTGCCGTCTCGACCACCACTTTCGGGCTGTCGACATGGCAGGTGATGACGTCGGCACCCTGGTCGACCAGCGCGTTGGTGGCTTCCGCTTCCTTGACCGCCAGCGACCATTCGCCGGTGAAGATGACCTGGCAAGTGATGGTCGGATCGACCGAGCGCGCGCCGAGCAGGAAGGAGTTGATGTTGAGCAGCACCTGCGGAATCGGCTTGGCAGCGACGAAGCCGAGCTTCTTGGTCTTCGAGGTGTGGCCGGCGACAACGCCGTTGAGATACTGACCCATGCCGATATAGCCGAAATAGGAGCCGGCATTCATCGGATGCTTGGACTTGTCCCACATGCCGCCGCAATGGCGGAACTGCACGTCGGGGAACTTCGCGCACATGGCCAGCATATGGGGATCGAAATAGCCGAACGAGGTCGGGAAGATCAGCGAGGCGCCGTCGAGATTGATCATCGATTCCATCGTCTTCTGGACATCGACCGTCTCCGGCACGTTCTCCTCCTCGACGACGGTGATGCCCTCGATGCCCTTCAGCGCCGCAGCACCTTCGGCATGCGCCTGGTTGTAACCATAGTCGTCCTTCGGCCCGACATAGATGAAGCCGACGGTGGCGGCAGCGGCAAAGGCCCTGCTGACGGGAAAGGCCGCGGAGGCAAGCCCGAGTGCGGCTCCGGCGGCGGATGTCTTCAGCAATTGGCGGCGGCTAAGCATGAATCGGTCGGTCATCTCTTATGCTCCCCTATAGGACCCTTCCGGGTCGGTTAACGCCTTGTCGAGAAAGTGCATGCAATCGCCGTGCCAGTTGGAATTATGAAATTTAGTCAATAAAAACAATAAACATGGCGACATGTCGTGCACAAGTGAGAGGCAATTGCATACACTTTTTGCCTTGAAAACAGCCAGTTTGACAGGCAGATTAAAACATAGGCATAGAGGGTCTGGCCTGAGTCGGGATCGTGCCGTTTGGCCGCAGGATTTCATGGCTTGAGACGCCGAAGCGTGGGAGGCGAAGCGGATTTGTCGGGAAAGCGCGGGTTGATCCGGTCGGGCACGACCGTCGATCAGATGGTGAGGGCGATCGGCGACCGCATCGTCACCGGCGTGCTGCGTCCGGGCGAAAAACTCGACGAGGTTTCGCTTGCCGTTCGCTTCGAGGTTTCACGCACACCGGTGCGGGAGGCGCTGGGCCAGCTCAGCGCCATGGGGCTCGTCGAGCGTCGGCCCAACAGGGGCGCCATTGTCGCCGTGGTCACCCAGGAGCATCTCACCTCGATGTTCGAGAGCATGGCCGAACTGGAAGGCATATGCGCGCGCTTCTGCGCCGAGCGCATGACCGGCAGCGAGCGCCGCGCGCTCGAGACCGAGCACCAGACCTCGGCGCGGCTGGTGCGGCTGGGTGCCGAGGAAGACTATGAATATTTCAACACCGAGTTCCACAGCAGGCTCTATCGCGGCGCCCACAGCACGCACATCCAGGAGTTGACCGCGACGACACGCAGTCGTCTGGCCCCCTTCCGCCGCGCCCAGTTCAGGCTGGCCGGGCGCCTAGCCAAATCCTGGCAGGAGCATGACGCCATTGTTACGGCGATCCTGCGCGGCGATGCCGCTGCCGCTGGCAAGGCGGCCAAGGATCATGTGTCAATCGTCAGCGAAGCCAGCGCGGCGTTTATTGTTGGCGACCAATCGAGAGCCGAGCCACAACACCCTTGAAGTGCCCTCCGGCTCACATCCAGGGCCGGCGCCCCGACGGATGGGCTGCCACGACCATCGCGCGGCGTGCCGCCATGCGAGGTATCCGCGCCAGTTGGCGGCCGCAAGCTGCTGACCGGCATGTCAAGCGAGGCGTGATAGCCATGGGCACCAGGAAGTCCGATCACTCGCTCAAAATGATCCCGGATGCCACGACCTGCGCCGTGCGCTCGGTCAGTTTTCCGCGTTTCACAAGCGTGGGTTTGACGTAGGTCTTCTTCATCATCACGATCCGCTGCACAGGGACTAAACGACCTCAGCACACCAACGTTCCATGAGCCCTAACTACGGCGGCATCGAAGGCCGCCGCCCGCCTCCTCACTGTCCGCTCAACGCCACCATGCGGTCGAGCGCCGCGGTCAGGCCGTGCAGCGACACCGTGAATGCCAGCGGCGTAACGACTGAACGCAGCCGCATGCAAATGTTCAGCATGCGCGCGGCGAACAGCCAAACTCAGCTCAGGCAGGCATATGGCACCAAAGATTGCGCTTGGTCTTGGCGATGAGCCCTGCTGAGTTCGGCGCGTCGGGAGGTCATATTTCCACCGGATGGGCGATGGGCTGGTGCTTGGTGAAGCGCGGCAACAGTCCGGTTAACAACACCAGCACCAAGATGATCGCGAGCTGGATGGCGATGACGGTGCCGAAGGCCTGCGCGATGCTCGTGGGCTCCAGCGCCAGATAGAGCGTGCCCAAGGTGGCGACGCCTAGCGCCAGACCCGACTGCTGCAACGTGATCAGAACGCCGCTGCCGACACCGGCCAGGTGGGCCGGAACATCGGCAAGAACAGCGCGGAACAGGCCTGAAAACAGCATCGATTGTCCGGCGCCGATCAGCACCAGCGGCAGCGCCAGCTCGGCCAGGCTAACCTTCGGCCAGCCGGAAACGATGATGCCGATCAACAGCGCCAGTCCAAGCGCCTGMACGATGCCGCCCGCCGCCAGSGCKCCGCGGCCGAAGCGGCTGATCATATGCGGGCTGACCATGGAGCCGATGAAGAACATGATCGCCATCGGCAGGATGGCGAGGCCGCTTTGGAGGGGACTGGCGCCGAGCCCGTTCTGCACGGTGAGCGCGAAGACGAACATGAAGGCGCCGAAACCAAGGCTGAACAGCGTGATCATGGCGAGCCCCCGCGACATCGACGGCAGCTTCAGCAGCGAGGGCGGCAGCAACGGCACCTCGCCGCGCGCCTCGGCAGCCCTTTCGACGATCACGGTCAGCACCGCCAGCACGACTGCGGCTGCGAGCATCGCCCAGGTCCATGCCGGCCAGCCGAGCGAATGGCCTTCGGTCAGCGGCACGAGAAGGGCCGTCAGCGTGGCGGCGAAAAGCACGGCGCCTGGCAGGTCGATGCCGGCGGGGTGCGGTGAGCGGCTGGCCGGTACGACGAGCCGCGAGGCGAAGAACACGGCGATGCCGAGCGGGATGTTGATGAGGAAGATCGGTCGCCATGACGTGCCGAACAGATTGGCGCTGACCAACAATCCACCGGCGAGCTGACCGACAACTGCGGCAATACCCGAAGTCGCGCCGTAGAGCGCGATGGCCCGGGTCTTGCGTTCGCCGGCGAGCGTCGCCTGGAAGGTCGCCAGCACCTGCGGCACCAGCATCGCCGCCGTCGCGCCCTGGACCAGCCGGGCTGCGATCAGCACGTCGATGGTCGGCGCCAGGCCGCAGGCCAGCGACGCCAGGATGAAGCCGGAAAGTCCGACCACAAACAGCGTGTGGCGGCCGAAGCGGTCGCCAAGCCTGCCGCCGAGCACGAGCATGGCGGCATAGGCCACACCATAGATGGAAACCACCAGCTCAAGCGCGGCCGGTGTCGGCTTGAGCGAGGCGGAAATGGTCGGCAGCGCGACGTTGACGATGAAGAAATCGGCGATCGGCAGGAAGGCGCCGGCGAGCAATACATACACACCGACCACGTGCAGCTCTCCGGCAAGGGCCATGGAGCGGGGAGAATGCCGGCTGGCGGCGCCTGTTGAATAGGTCATGCGAACCTCCATTTGCCTATGGATAAATAGTTATGTAAACATAATCATTATGTACATATACATACCTGGCTTGGCGCTGTAAACTCCGCTCATGAAGACCGACAGCGAATCCTCCGCAAGCAAGGCCCCACCGGTTCGGTGGGCGGACCTGGCCGACCTGATCCTCATCATCGCTCGCGAGATCCAGTTTCGCGGATACAGCGACGACCGGGCGCTATCTCTCACGCAGTCGGAAGGCATGGTCATGCGCCACCTGGTTGCACAGGTCTCTGCGACACCGAGCCAGATCGCGGCGGCGACAGGGCTGCAGCGCACCAACGTCTCTCCAGTCCTGCGCGACCTCGAAGGCAAAGGACTGATCGAACGGCATGTCGATCCGGAAGACCGCCGCGGCGTCAGCGTCCACCGCACACGGCGCGGAGCCGACAACTACGCGCTGGTGCGCAAGGAATGGGGCGCTGCCGTCTCCGCTGCCGCTGGCGGCGACACCAGCAAACTTGACGATGCGCTCGCGCTTCTCAGGGCCATTGAAACCGGCCTCACCTCGACTAGGCCAAAAGGCAGTGATGGTCCGGTGCGAGATCCCGCCCGCCAGCAAAACATTTAGCTCCAGGGCTATGTTCTGAGATCAAAGACCTTCCTCGATAACGGCAATAAATTCGCATTGCACCAGAGATGGGCTATCCGGCGGCAACGGTCGAACGTGCCGGGCCGGGCGCGACTCCGGATCGGGAAACATCCGCAGCCATTCTTCATTCACGGCATTCCTGTCGCTGCTGTCGCGCAGATAAATCTCCACCTTGATGATATCCACCACGCTGCCGCCGGCGGCCTCGATGATGGCACGCACATTGGCAAACACATTGGCTGATTGATCCGCCATCCCGGCTGGCAACTCGTGGTTGGTCGGGCTTACGCCGTGAACCGCTCCCGAGAACACCATGTTGCCGATCCGACAGGCATTGGGAACAGGATGCCTGTGGCTCAGTCCTCTGACCGAAATGCTCTTGCGCATGGTTCTGCTGATCCTCCGCGAGCTCTGATCCGTGGGATAATTCGTAAGCTGCCTATGCCGAGCGGTTGGGTCCGGTTGCCCACGAGTGCAACTGGACAGGCTATCGTCTTGCGCGCAAAATCGAGGCCGCGGCGGGCGGCGACGAAACGCCCGTATCAGGACGCGGCGCAAGCGGCTCATAGCCGGAAGTCAGTTGAATTCCGCGCGTCTCCGGCAGCATAAGGGTCGCGGCGAAAGCAATGCCGTAGCCGAGCAGCGCAATCACGCCGATGGCCTCGGCCAGGCTGACATATTGTGCGAGTATTCCGATACTGGATACGGCGGCCGCGCCCGCCGCCTTGCCGGAATTGTAAGCGAAACTCTGGCCGCTGGCGCGAATGGCGGACGGGAAGAGCTCGGTGAAGAACGGCCCCAGCGCGGCATAATTGCCGATCGTGAAGAAGCCGAACGGTGCGCCCAGGACAACCAGTAGCCAACCGGATAGCGGCAGGAACATGTAGGCGATGGTGACCAGCCAGGAACACACCAGAAACAGCTGGAATGTCCGCCTCCGCCCGAGATAGTCGGCCAGGTATGCGCTTGCCAGAAATCCGAAAAACGAGCCGCCAGTCACCACGAACACATAGTAGCCCGAAGTGCTCGGCGACAGTTCACGCACGGTTTTCAGAAACGTCGGCAGCCAGTTGACAATGGCGCCGCCAACGCCAATCACACCGAAGGCAAGCAACGAGGACAGCACTGTAATGCGCAGCGTGTCCGGCTGGAATATCGCCCCCAACCCCGGATGGGTTCCGCTCCTCTCGACCAGCTCGCGCGTTTTGACGAAAACCTCCGGCTCCTCGATTCTGCGGCGCAGATAGAGCACCAGCAGGCCGGGAAGAACGCCGATCATCAACAGCACCCGCCAGCCATACTCCTGGGGCAAGTGCGCCAGCACCACGCCCGCCAGAATGGCGGCCGCGCTCCATCCGACACCGAATCCGCTCTGGACGGTACCCACGGCCTTGCCGCGATGTTCGGCGCGAATGATCTCGCCCATGAGAACCGCGCCGGCGGCCCATTCGCCGCCAAAGCCCAACCCTTGCAGGATGCGCAGGACCATCAGTTGCTGGAAGTCCTGCGCAAAACCGGCAAGGAAGGTGAAGACGCAGAACCACAGGATTGTGAACTGCATGATGCGGGCCCGGCCGAAACGGTCGGCGAGATATCCGCAGGCCCATCCTCCGATCGCCGCGGAGAGCAGCGTTGCCGTGGCCAAATAGCCGGCCTGCGCCGTCGTCATTCCCCATGCAGCAATGAGAACTGGCAGCACGAAGCTGAAGAGCTGTGCATCCATCGCATCAACTGCCCAGCCGGCGAAACAGCCCCAGAAGGTGTTCCGCTCCCGCTCCGTCAACTGCTTGTACCAGGTGAACATTTCTTCCTCCCATCGCTTGTTCTGGTTGTTGGGCCGGCTAGACGACCAGCGGCGTGAGACCTCCGTCCATGGTCAGCGAAGCTCCTGTCACGTAGGAGGATCTTGCGCTGGCGAGGAAAAGCGCGGCGTCGGCCACTTCTTCCGGTTTTGCGTAGCGCTGCAGGGGAATGCGCTGCTCGTTCAGCCGCAGCAGCTCTTCCGTCGGCTTGCCGGTCATCCTGGATTCGACTTCAAGCGACAGCTGCAGGCGCTCGGTCATGGTGGCGGCTGGGTTGATGACGTTGACCCTGACGCCGGCGGAACCCCAGGCCGCCGCCAGTCCCGCCGAGGCGAGCATCAGTGCGGCGTTGGCAGCACCTCCCGGCAAATGCATGGGCGATGCGATCTTGCCGCCGGTGCCGACGATGTTGACGATCGTGCCGGCGCGCCGCGCCACCATCAGCGGCAGGACGCAGTCCATGACGTTCATATAGGTGAAGAATTTCGCGTCCATGGCGGTGCGCCATTTGTCTGGCGTCAGCTCGCCCGGAGGAACTCTCCTGGCGCCGCCGGCCGAATTGACCAGGGATGCGATCGGGCCCACCTGATCCTCGAGCGCGGCGACCATGTCCTGTGCCGCAAGCCCGTCCGACAGGTCGGCGGCGAAACTCGCGACCGACAGGCCCTCGGCGGCCAGTGTTGCCTTCGCGTTGTCCAGATTTTCCTGACTGCGCGATACGATTGCGACGCGGGCTCCTTCCCGGCCGAAGGCGCGCGCGCAAGCCAGCCCTATGCCCTTGCTGCCCCCGGTGATCAGGACGACTTTTCCGTCGAGTTCGAGGTTCATCTCAGTGATCCTGTTTTTGGCCATGGGCGTTGTGGACGTTGATCGGGGTTCCAGCCGCGAAGGCCACGATCTGGTCGAATGCATTGCCGTAGGCGAATTCGTAATTGTCGCGTTCGACATAGCCGAGATGCGGCGTGCACAATGCGTTGGGCAGCCTGAGCAAGGCGTCGTCCGGATTGGTGAGCGGCTCGCGTTCGAACACGTCGATGGCCGCCTTTCCGGGGCGACCATTGGTCAGTGCCGCCACCAGGGCCCCGGGCTCGATCAATTCGGCACGGCTGGTGTTTACCAGCAGGGCGGTTGGCTTCATCAGGGCCAGGTCGCCTGATGTAACCAAGCCGGTGGTCTCGGCATTCAGCCGCAGATGCAGGCTGAGGACATCCGACAGGCTGAACAGCGCGGCCTTGTCCGGCGCGGTGTTGAACCCTTCAGCTTTGGCGCGAGCCAGCGAGCCCTCGCGGCCCCACACCAGCACATCCATGCCGAAGGCGACGCCGATGCGTGCGACCATCGAGCCCAGCCGGCCAAAACCATAGATGCCCAGGACACGGCCTCTCAGGCCCAGCCCGATGGTCGTCTGCCAATGACCTTGCCGCAGCGAAGCGCTCTCGAACGGAATGT
This sequence comes from Mesorhizobium sp. P3_A9, assembly GCF_056402975.1. Lineage (NCBI taxonomy): Bacteria > Pseudomonadati > Pseudomonadota > Alphaproteobacteria > Hyphomicrobiales > Phyllobacteriaceae > Mesorhizobium > Mesorhizobium sp. P3_A9. The sequence continues at coordinate 15,821 of NZ_JBFUGJ010000069.1, forward strand.
TGCGCATCGCCGCGAGCATCAGCCCCCAGGTAAATTCCACCGTCGAATAGGACGGACGCGCCGTGAGAGCGGACGAGACGACGACGCCATGCCGATCGCAGGCCACCAGGTCGATATGGGGGATGTGGCCATTCTGGCTGATGAGCTTCAGATTGGGCAGTCGGCTGAGCACGTTTTCATCGATGCGGGTGCGCTCACGCATCAGCACAAGGACATCGGCATCGGCGAGACGATTGGCCAGGACGTCGATGTCTTCGACGATGTCGGTCCAGATGGCAACGTCGTGGCCTTCCAGTTTGGAAAAGCAGTCGAGCGTGCGCACGACGTCCTGGTAATCGTTGATAATGGCGACGCGGAGTTTCTTCACGGGATGACCTATCGCTCTATGCATTGCCCGGCAGATCCGCGACGGAGGTACCGGCTTCGATCGCTTCGCACTTCGCCTCTTCAAAGGCTGACTTCATCAGCGCCTTTGCGAGAACTTCGGCGGCGCGGGCAATCGGGATGAAGCAAACACCGGTTTCGTCCGCGACGACAATATCGCCGGGTGCAACCCGGACGCCGGCGATCTGGATATCGCCATTGATCTCCACGGTCTCGATCCGCCATTTGCCGGTGACAGGCGTGATCTCGGTGGCCCACAGCGGATAGCCGACCCGCCGCGAATGGCCGAGATCGCGAATGCCTCCGGAGACGATCGCTCCGACCTCGCCCTGTCGCTTTCCCGTCTGGGCCGAAATCCCGCCCATATTCGAAACGCCGGCGACGCCGTCGATGACCACCACATCGCCCGGCAATGCCAGATTATGGGCTTCGAATTCCGCCATCCGGTTGACGTGGTTTCGCGCCGTCTCATAGACATGCTCGCGCTGCAGGATGTTGCGCACCGTGAGCGCGGGACCGACAATCGACGTCGAAGGCAGGGTCGGCTTCAGAAGCGATGCGCCGATCGCGCCGGTGATTCCGAGCTCATCCATAATATCCGAAATAACGCTGGTGGCGTCGCCGATCCGCTTGAAGCCGTCGATCAGCCCCTGCGGCGGACGCGGCGTTCGCATCAACCGGATGCGGTCAGGGCTGATCTTGCCGGTCAGTTTCGGCAACACGTCCGCGAAAGCGACGTCATCCATGGCGTATCCTCAAGTTTGTACCGAGCTTTTATCACCGGTTGCGAGCTGGGCGTATTCACTCGCATGTGTTCGGCGGCTCGTTCGAAACAGGATTGCTTGCCGCGTTGCGTGCGTCCAATTTAGAATTAGACACAAGCGTCATTTCCTGGGTGAATAACGTGCGCCTCGATCTAAACCTGATCGCAGTCCTTGAGGCCATCATGCTAGAAAGGAATGTCACGCGTGCGGCCGCAAGCCTGGCGATGAGCCAGCCAGCCGTGAGCAATGCGCTGCGTCGCGCCCGCAAGCTGACGAAAGATCAGCTCTTCCTCAAGACGGCGACCGGCGTGCAGCCGACGTCACGCATGGTCGCGATGTGGCCCGAGCTTCATCGCTCGCTGACGGCGATCCGCGCCGCTTTCAGCCCCGACGACTTCGACCCGGGATCAAATGCGACCAGTTTCCGGGTTGCGGTCACGGACAGTCTTGCAATGGAAGGTGTCAGCGCCATCACGCTGAAGTTACAGGCCGCGTCTCCGCGTGCCCGTGTTTCATTTGCCGTTCATACGCATGAGGGCTCGCTGGAGGGGATCGGTCGCGGCACACTCGACTGCGCCGTGGGCATGTTTGCCTCGCTGCCGAGAGAAGTACATGTGCAAAGCCTGCGGACGGATCGCTATGTCTGCGTCATGCGCAGCGGGCACGAATTGGCGCACTCCCTGACCCTTGATCAGTTCACCGCCGCCGCGCACGTGCTGGCAACTCCATCCGGCCTGGAACTGGGCCTTGTGGACGGCTGGCTCAGCCTGACGGGGCGGACAAGGACGATCGTCGCCGTGGTCAATCATTTTGCCGATGCGCTGAGGATTGTCGCGCGCAGCGACCTTCTTACCTGCGTGCCGCTTGGCTTCTTCAATGGACCCTGGCGCGCCATCGCCGATGAGCATGAGTTGGTGGTGTGCGACCTGCCGTTCGAGACGGAGAAACTGCTTTACAAGCTGATCTGGCACGAGCGCTTACACACCCACCCCGCCCACCAATGGTTTCGTTCGCTGGTGGGGGATGTCTGCGGATCTCCCCTCGACGGCTCGCCGATTGGTGATGCTGTCCCAGCCAAGCAAACATAGTCACGCTTATGGAGACCTATCCCTGACTGTAGTCCAGCGGCACATAGGTGTAGGCGCTATCGGCGTCGCGTCGCACATGGCCAAGTCCAGGAAACGATATGTGTGCCCCACCCACGATGTAGCCATTCTGCGCCGCATCAGCGAATGCGAGTTGATGCACCTGTTCGGCCTCCGATGCGTCCGCATCGTACTTTATGGTGACGGAAGGGTCTTTGAATTGCACCGCAGCGACATGCACGACGTCGCCCCACAGGACGATTTTCTCGCCCCTGCTTTCGACCACGTACATGGTGTGTCCGGGCGTGTGCCCATAGGCTGTTTGCGCGCGCATACCAGGCACCAGGTCGGTGTTGCCATCGAAAATGGCGAGCTTGCCAGCGCGCATATAGGGCGTGATCGATGCGATGGCAGCCTCAAAGAACCGCTTCGCTTCAGCCGGGGCAGCGCGCATGTTTGCCTCGCTCAGCCAGTAGTCGGTGTCCCGCTTTTCGACACGCACAATTGCATTGGGAAAAGCTCTCTGACCCTCGACCATGAGACCGCCAACGTGATCGGCGTGCAGATGCGTGAGGTAAAGCTCATCGATCTGCTCTGGCTGATACCCGGACGCGCGCAGATTGCTGAGCAGATGGCCCGTCGTTGGCCCCAACAGTGAGCCTGCACCGGCGTCGATCAAAACCAGTTTGGCTCCGGTATTGACGAGGAAGGAGTTGTGCGAGGTCTCGACGAGGTCGCCGAGATAATTGCGTTTGAGTGCTTCTTCGATCCGAGCCGGGTCGCCCTGCAGCAGCTTCGTGGCAGGCAGCATATTGCTGCCGTCGGATAGCGCTGTTATCTCAAAATCGCCGACCGCCAGGCGGTAAAACCCGGGTGCCTGGCTTTTCACCATGGGCGCACCAGCGAACACAGGCGTTGCAAAACTGCTGGCCAGGCAAAAACAGCCAGCGGCCAAAAAGCTGCGACGGGTGTGATTGATGACGTCGCCGCTGATCTGCCGCGGCTGAACAGAGCCTCCGGCGTCGTCGAACAAGCGATCGAGCGTTACCCGGGGAACGACCATTTTCGGACCTCTGTTTGCGTTCTGTCGGGGGCGCTGCGGATGGACGCAAGTCCTTCCGCCTCGATCCTCGTTCGCCGAAGCACGCCTCGGCTGGCGGCTCTTGTGTGCGTATCGTTGCCGAGATGGCTAACCCCGTCCAATTCAGAATTTGGGGCAGCATCATAATTCCGGTGAATATTCCCTGGCCAGGAATGTCTGCGACCCGGGACCTCGGACGGAATGGATGACGCTGCCGCGCGCCGTGGCGCGTCTGGGGTCGGCACTTTATGGAATGATGTCCAAGACGTAGATTTCCTCACCACGAACGCCATCCGTCGAATGCGTGGCTGCATTGCCTTCCGCGGTCGCTCGCTGGATAGTCCCGGCAATGTTCGAGACTATTGCGACTCACTGGACCCAAATCCTGGCGATCATCTCGGTGGTGATGGCGACCGTCGGCATCGCCCACGCCGTCATGACCAAGGAGGATGTGCGCGCCGCGACAGGCTGGGTCGGCGTGATGGTGCTGTCGCCGATCCTTGGCGTGCTGATCTATGCCGTGGCCGGCATCAACCGCATCCGCCGCGCCACGATCACCGCGCAGCGCCCGCTTTCCGGCGACGCCGTATCCGCCAAGCATGAGCGTGACATCGCCGCCGAGGAGGCGCTGATCGTCGAGCGTTACGGCCAACGCTTCACCGGCCTGCGGACGCTGGGTGACAGGGTGGCGCGGCGCGCGCTTAACCCCGGCAATGCCATCGATGTACTGGAGACCGGCGACGAGGCCTATGCCGCCATGTGCGCGGCAATCGATGGCGCCGAGCGCAGCGTCCTGCTCGAGACCTATATTTTCGACAATGACGCCGTCGGCCTGCTTTTCGTCGAATCGCTGGCCGGCGCGGTCGGGCGCGGCGTCACCGTTCGCGTGCTGATCGACGCCGTCGGCGCCCGTTATTCCGTCCCCAGCATCCTCGGCCATCTGCGCCGCGCCAACATCCCCGCCGATGTCTTTAACGGCAACATCGTCATGGGCTTGCGCCTGCCCTACGCCAACCTGAGAACCCACAGGAAAATCCTGGTGGTCGACGGCACGGTTGCCTTTACCGGCGGCATGAACATCCGCAAGGGTTTTTCCGAGGAGTTCGCCGGATCGAACAGCGCCAGGGACACGCATTTCAAGGTCAGTGGACCTGTCGTCGCCGACCTGTTCTCGGTCGCTGCCGAAGACTGGCGCTTCTCCACCAACGAAGCGCTGAAGGGCGATGCCTGGCGAATTGCCCCGCTGTCGCCGGCAGCCGGCCAGCCGATGCTGGTGCGGGCGGTCGCATCCGGGCCGGATGCCAGCAATGAGACCAACCACAAACTGCTGATCGGCGCCTTCTCGGTCGCGCGCAAGTCGATCCGCCTGATGTCGCCCTATTTCCTGCCGGACCGGGAACTGATCAGCGCCTTGATCACCGCCGCCCGGCGCGGCGTCGAGATCGATGTCGTGGTGCCGGCCGTCAACAATCTCTTCCTTGTCGACCGGGCCATGACCGCGCAATTCGACCAGATCCTCAAGAACTATTGCCGCATATGGCGAACGGAGGGGCCATTCGACCATTCCAAGCTGCTTTCGATCGACGGCGTGTGGGCCTATGTCGGCTCGTCCAACCTCGACGCCCGGTCGCTGCGGTTGAATTTCGAGATTGATCTGGAGGTTCTCGACGCAGGCTTTGCCCGCGAGATCGAAGGCCGGATTGGATCGGCGATCGAAACGGCTATCCCTGTCACGCTGGACTCCTTGCGGGCCCGGCCCTTCATCATCCGGCTGTTCGACCGTATCCTGTGGCTGGGATCGCCCTATCTCTAGATGGGTTCGCCCTATCTCTAGATGGGTTCTCACCCTATCTCTAAAACAGGCGCCATCTTTAACAAAACGACGTGTTTGACGGATAGTTTGGTGTCAGCCATGGAACATAAGCGCAAAGACTCTATTTGAGGTGCATGGTGAGACCAGCAGGCATGGCAGGCACACGGTGCGGATGAACGAACGCAGCCTCCCCGCAACCATGCTTTTGTCCATTCGCGACAGGCGGATGCAGAAGGCAAACGCTGCTGCGCACAAGGCGACCGCTACCACCGGAACGCTGGTCGCGTCCTACAACGTCCACAAATGCATCGGCGTCGACCGCAAGTTCGATCCCGAGCGGACCAGCCGCGTCATCCGTGAAATCGATCCGGACGTGATCGCCCTGCAGGAAGCGGACAACCGCTTCGGCGATCGTGACGGACTTCTCGACCTGCCCCGCCTCGAGCGGGAAACAGGCCTGGTGCCAGTGCCGATTTCAGCCACAGGCAAGGGCCATGGCTGGCACGGCAATGTCCTCCTGTTCAAGAAGGGCGTCGTCCGCGACGTGCATCAGATCAGGCTTCCCGGCCTCGAACCGCGCGGCGCGGTGGTGGCGGAGATCGACCTCGACGGAAACCGGACCTTGCGCGTCATCGCCGCTCATCTCGGTCTGCTGCGCCATTCGCGCTCGCAGCAGGCCCGCGTCGTGCTCGACATCATGAGCAGCGCCGACGAGAAGCCGACGCTCCTGCTTGGCGACCTCAACGAATGGCGGCTCGGCAACCGCTCGGCGCTCAACACGCTGCATGCCACGTTTGGGCCGCAGCCACCGGCAGTCCCCACCTTCCCCTCAAACCTGCCGCTGCTGGCGCTCGACAGGATCATGACCAACCGGCACGGCATGATCACAGCGGTGGAAGCGCATGATACGCCGCTTTCA